>DATENK010000487.1:0-8175 GCA_035275085.1 Verrucomicrobiia bacterium
GAGCACGTGATCACTCATCCAGCGGTGATTGAAGCGGTGCTACGTTGGGTAGCTCCAAAAGCTGGGTCGATTGTGATTTGTGACGCGCCGCAGACTGACTCCTCGTTCGCTCGCATCCGAGAGTACAGCCGGCTCGACGAAATGTTGGCGCGTTGCCGCAAAGATTTTCCCGCGGTGAAAATCGAGCTGGTCGATTTGCGGCCGGAGGAATGGCACGCGGTTGATGGCGTGACCGTGGCAAAAACAACATTGGCGGGGGATCCGCTCGGCAGCACGCACGTGCGGCTGGACGGCGCGAGCGAGTTCGTGCGCTACAGCGGTCAAGGTAGGTTGTATGGCGCTTCGTACGATATCGCCGAGACAAACGCGCGGCACGCGGGTGAGCGCCACGAGTACCTGCTCTGCCGCACGCCGATGGAGGCCGACGTCTTCATCAATCTTCCGAAACTGAAGACGCACAAGAAAGTGGGTGTGACGTGCGCATTGAAGAATCTGGTCGGCATTAATGCGAATAAAAACTGGTTGCCCCACCACACCGAAGGCGCGCCCGAGCAGGGCGGCGATCAGTTTCCGGCGGCAACGACGAAGACGCGCCTCGAACATGCCTGGATGGGAGCCGCCAAACGCTGGCTCAAACACCGTCCCCGCATGTCGCGCTTGTTCGTGCCGGTGAAAAAGATGGGGCGCTTTGTTTTCGGAGATACGCAAAAGGTGGTGCGTTCGGGCAACTGGCACGGCAACGATACCTGCTGGCGGATGGTCCTGGACCTGAACAAATGCTTTTTCTTTTTTGATGGCGACGGAAGACCACGGCAAAAACCAATCAAGTATCTGGCGGTTGTGGACGGAATCATTGCCGGCGAAGGCAACGGGCCGATGTCACCAGACGCCAAACCATGTGGCGTTGTGATTGCTGGGAGGCATCCTGTGGCTGTTGATTGCGTGGCCGCCGAGCTGATGGGCTTTGAATGGCGTAAGTTGCGTCTGTTGAAGAATGCTTTCGATCTGCGTGAAATGAACTTCGTGCCGTTTGCACACGATGACGTCGCTGTGATTTCCAACCGCAAAACGTGGAATGACCAGCTAAGCCAGATCGAGGAGACGTTTCACTTTCGACCGCATTTCGGGTGGATCGGAGCCATTGAAAAGCAGACCAAAGCGTTGAGCGCATGAGCCTCGAGGACAAGCTCTACCCGCTGCTCGCCGTCTATGAGCGCATGCCGCGGCCACTGAAGCGGACGCTCGGCGCGGCATACCGCAGGCTGCCGCAGAAGGTGCGGCTCGGGGCGGCGTACGGCGACTTTCGCAAGCTGATCGAAGAGAGCCAAAGTTGGTCCAAAGTGCAAATGACCGCGTGGCAGGTCGAACAGTTGCGTACGGTCTTGCACGAAGCTGTAAATTATTGTCCTTTTTATCGGAAGCGTTCCGCCCGCGTCGACAGCTTTGACGATCTCGCCGCGTGGCCGACGCTCGAGAAAAAAGATTTGCAGGAGCACCGCGAGCAATTGAAGTCCACGCGCTTTTCAGCCTCGCAGCGACTCTATATCACTACCGGCGGATCAACCGGCGAACCTGTCGGTTTTTATTTGCAGCGCGGCGTCAGCCGCCCCAAGGAACAGGCCTTCCTTGAAGCCATGTGGCGGCGCGCGGGCTACACCGACGGTGCGCGCATGGCCGTCATTCGCGGGCATGTCACGACTTCCGCAGCGCATGGGCGCATTGTCTCGTATGATGCCACGCGCGACTGGCTCATGCTCTCCTCCTTTCATCTGACCGCAGACCGGCTGCCCGAGTACCTGGAAGCCATTGAAAATTTTAAGCCGGATATGTTGCACGTGTATCCTTCGGCGGCATTGCAACTGGCGGAGTTTTTGGAGCAAGCCAACCAAAGCTGGCGCATACCGTTGCGCGCCGTGCTTTGTGGATCAGAGCAACTCACGCTGCCCCAAAAGCGCGTGGTTGAACGTGTGTTCGGCTGCCGGGTGTATCGTTGGTACGGACACAGCGAGCGCGTGGTGCTGGCGGGCGAAGCGCAAGATTCGGATTTGTTTCATTTTTGGCCGCAGTATGGGTTTGTGGAATTCGGGCCGCCTGAGGAGGACGGTTTGCGTGAAGTGATTGGCACGTCCTTCCATAACCTGGCCATGCCGCTGATCCGCTATCGCACCGGGGACTATGTCCGCGTCAATGACTCAGGCGCGGTCTCCGAAATTGCGGGGCGGGCGCAGGAATTTCTCTTGAGTGCCACGGGGCGGCGGATTTCGTTAACGGCATTTAACATGCATGATGCTATTTTCGATAATTTATATGCCGTGCAGTTTTATCAGGAAACGCCGGGAGAAGCTGAGTTCCGCTATATTCCCGCGCCGCACTTTAACCGCACGCGACTGGAGGCGATTGAAAAACGGATGCGCCAAAAGCTGGGCGATGATTTTCGGATTGAACTTCGTGCGGTGAAAGAGGTCGAAAAGACGGCTCGGGGAAAGCAGCGGTGGCTGGTGAGCAAATTGCATTGAAACAGATCGCCCAATATCAGGACGGACGGCTCGAACTGCAAGAGGTGCCCATCCCTGTGGCGCCTCCCGGCGGGCTTTTGGTGCGCACCACACATTCGGTCATCAGCGTCGGCACCGAAAAGATGAAGGTCGAGCAGGCGAAAATGAACCTGCTGCAAAAGGCGCGCGCGCGTCCAGATCAGGTGCGGAAGGTTTTAGATACGGCACGGACTCTCGGTTGGAAAAGCGCTTACGAGAAAGTGCGTAACCGCCTCGATACGCCGACGCCGCTTGGATATAGCGCAGCAGGGGTCGTGACCGCGGTCGATCCGGGCAACACGCGATTCCGCGTGGGCGACCGCGTTGCGTGCGCGGGAGCCGAATGCGCGTTCCACGCCGAATATCTTGCGATGCCAGACATGCTCGTCGCACCTGTGCCGGCGGGCGTTGAAAACTGGCAGGCAGCCTACACTACCTTGTGCGCCATAGCGCTGCAGGCGGTTCGCCAGACCGAGGCTCGCCTCGGGGATCGCGTTCTTGTCGTAGGTCAGGGATTGATCGGGTTGCTCGTGACTAACATGCTGCGCGCCAGTGGTGCCCGGGTCATGGGCGCGGATTTGCTCGGCTCGCTCAAGCGGATTTCTGAAATGATGGGCGCTGAACGCTTTGTCAGCTCGGACGAAGAGAGCATTAGCGATCACGTGCGCGCGTGGACCGCCGGGTACGGCGTAGATGCCGCCATCATCTGCACCGCCACGGACAGCAACGCGCCGATCGAACAAGCCGCCGAGGCGCTGAGGGATCGCGGTCGTTTGGTGGACGTTGGGATTACACGGATTGAATTGCCGTGGAAAATTTTCTACGAGAAGGAACTCGAGGTGCGCTTCTCGCGTTCGTATGGCCCAGGGCGCTACGATCCGGCTTACGAATGGGGCGGGCAGGATTATCCCATCGGCTATGTGCGTTGGACCGAACAGCGTAACATGGAAGCCTGTTTAGCCCTGATGGCGCGCGGTGAAATCAAATTGGAAACCATCACCAGGCGTCGTCCGTTTGGAGAAGTGCCAAACATTTACGAAGACCTTTTCAAAGTAGACGAACCCTTCAGAAACCTCGGTATCGTTTTGGAGTACCCAACCTCGGAGGTGCACGCGGAGCCACCGCCAGCCGAGTCTAAACCCGGATTTAACGTGCCTTTCAGCGTCCACGCCGGACATCTCGATACGCCTGTGGATCATCTCGACGTGATTGGCGCCGGAAACTTCGCCCGCACGATGCTGCTACCGCACTTAAAGGGCGAACTTCACTTCGGCACCGTGGTCAATGCCACGGGCTTAAGCGCCAATCATGTTCGGACGAAATTTGGCTTCGAATCCGCGAGCACCGATGCATCTCAATTAAACCATGAAGGAGGTGCTGTCCTGATCGCGACGCGCCATCATTTGCACGCGCCGTTGGTTAAGGCGGCATTGCGCTCGAACCGCCAGGTCTTTGTCGAAAAGCCGCTCTGCCTGACGCGTGAAGAACTGGGCGAGATCGAAGACGTTCTGCGGAAGAGCCGCGGTAGCATCATGGTCGGTTTCAATCGCCGGTTCGCCCCTCTGGCGACGGTGTTAAAGAGTAGGCTTCAAGGAGTGCCAGGCCCGAAGTCGTTGAATTACCGTGTGCTGGCCGGCAAGCTCGACCCGCAGCATTGGTATGCAAATTACAATGAGAGCGGCGGGCGCGTGCTTGGTGAAGCCTGTCATTTTCTTGATTTCTTCTGTTTTCTTTTCGACTCGCGTCCAGTGCGCGTTCTGGCGCAAACCACATGGCCGGTCTCCGGGCGGACGCCATTTCCCGATAGTGTATCGGCGCAAGTCGAGTTCGAAGACGGTTCCTGCGGACAACTGATCTATAGCGCGGAGGGCGACCCGAGCTACCCGAAAGAGACGCTGACGATGTTCGCCAGCGGAATGGTTGCTGAAATCACGAATTTTCAGGAATTAACTATTCATCGCGGCCGCAAAGAAGAGACCGTCCGCGAAAATTCGAAAGGACATAAAGAGGAAATGGGCGCGTGGATTGCCTATTTGCGAGGCAATATTGAGCATCCCTTGCCTTATGCCGAGGCGCGCCGCGGCATGCTGCTGACCTTCGCGGCGCTTGAATCGATTCGCCAGGGCCAGGCCGTGGACGTGATCGAATGAGCCGCACCGCATGGTATTGGCATCGACTGCGCGCCATGGACCCGGCCGAGATGATCCAGCGGGTTTATAAGGGCTTGTTTCCGACCACACCGCCGGTGCATCAGATCTCCTTCGAGCACTCCTGCGAGATTCCAATCCGGCATGTCGCAGCAGACATAAAGCAAATCATGGCTGGGGAGTGGAAACTCTTCGGAAAAATCCCAGTTCAAGTGGATGATCCGCCGCGATGGAATTATGATTACCTTGCAGGTGTGGAAATTTCTCACGCAGGAAAGTCGGACCATCGTGAGCTGCCGAAGGGCGCCGACGCACGAGTGATCTGGGAACTCAACCGCTGGCGTCAAGTCGTGCAGTTGGCGCACGGCGGCGGGGCAAAGAAGTGCCTTGCGTGGCTCGAAGACTGGGTTGCCAAAAATCCGCCCTATCAAGGGGTGAACTGGACCAGCGCTTTGGAGTCAGGGATTCGCCTGATTCACTTGACCCAAATCGATTCGCTCCTCGGCGGCGTCGGAACGTTGCGCGATAAAATTCTTCCATCGCATGTCTGGTTCACCTGGAAGGAGCGCTCCTTCGGATCATCCGCGAACAATCATTTGCTCGGCGAACTCGCCGGTCTCATCCTTGCCAGCGCGCGTTGGCCCCAAATGCAAACCCTGTGTGCGCCCATGGATCGCCTGCAACGGGCATGGGAGCGAGAAGTCCTGTCGCAATTCGCGGAAGACGGCGGCAACCGCGAACAAGCCCTGAGTTATCACGCATTTTCTCTGGACCTTTGCAACAAGACACGCGACGCACTGACCGCAGCAGAGCGCAAGATTTCTCCCGCCGTTGAGCAACGGTTAAACCTCGCCGAGGAATTCTACGATCTGGTTCAAGTTCCGGGCGAGCAATGGGATTACGGCGACTCCGACGACGCCGTGCAGCGCACCACGAGTCGCTGGCCGGAGCCAGACCGCTGGCATTATTTCCCGCAGACTGGAATCGCGCGATACCGTGCTAGTGATTGGGACCTGCGCTGGGACCTTTCGCCACTCGGCTATCTTTCTACGGCTGCGCACGGACACTTGGATGCGCTGCACCTTTCGCTTTGGTGGAAAGGCATGGCCATGGTGATCGATCCGGGCACCGGCGCGTATTACAGCGATCCGAAACTGCGTGCCGCGCTCGCAGGTTGGGACGCCCACAACGGTCCGCATCTGCCAGGGCAGGATTATCCAAAACGTTTAGGCCCGTTCCTCTGGTCGGAGCATCATGCGACGCCCACGTGGAGCGACGGTTGTGGCAAGTTCAAAATCCGGGAAGGCATGTTCACACGCAAATTAATCCAACTGCGAGAGCCACCAGCCTGGCAGATCCATGACATGTTTGAGCCGTATCGTCCATTTATCGTGCGTTGGCAATTTGCTCCCGGCGCAGAGATTCGACAAACCGATATGCAGACCTGGCGCCTCAAGCGGCAGGATGCACAGTTCGATATTCAAGTAAGCGGCGGTGTCGGCGAAAGCGGCATCGGCGCTGTTTCGCCGGGCTTTCGGCAAACAACCAAAGCGCCGTTCCTGGAGCTAAAAACCGGGAGCGAAGCTTGCGTTTTGCGCACGATATTTTTAAGCTGCTGAGTTCATGCGAATTAGTGTGTTCGGGCTGGGCTACGTGGGCGCCGTGACGGCCGGTTGTCTGGCCGAACTGGGGCACCACATTGTCGGCGTGGACGTTCAATCGCAAAAAGTCGACGACTTCAATCGCGGCCAGGCGCCCATCATCGAACCCGAACTCGACACCCTTCTCCGCCAGGCGCATACCAAAGGTCTATTGCGCGCGACGACGAACACCGCGGACGCAATCTCAGAAACCGACGTGTCGTTGATTTGCGTCGGCACACCGTCCCGCAGCAACAGCGCGCCGGACATCAGCAACGTGCAGGACGTGGCGCGCGAAATCGCCGAAGCCCTTAAGCAGCGCCCAAAGCGCCATGCGGTCGTCTTCCGCAGCACGATGTTGCCCGGTAGTACGCGGCAACTCGCCGCAGGTGAGACCTATTATCATCCTGAATTCCTGCGCGAAGGCACAGCCGTGGCCGATTTCCGCGAACCGTCCCTGACTGTCGTTGGCACTCAGGACGGAAAACCGTTCTCGCCGGAAATGAAACCGCTGTTCGGTCGCAACGCTGCTGTCGTGAATTGGGAAACGGCTGAGATGATCAAGTATGCATCAAACGCCTTTCACGCTACGAAAGTCGCCTTCGCAAACGAGATCGGCCGCGTCGCCAAACAAAACCAAATCGATGCCCAGGCGGTGATGGATCTGCTTTGCCGGGACACGCGCTTGAATGTATCTTCCTACTATCTTCGCCCCGGCAATCCCTTTGGCGGTTCATGCCTGCCCAAAGACGTTCGCGCTCTGGCCCACTTTGCGCGACAACAGGGCATGAGCCTGCCGCTCGTGGAAAATCTGCTGACAAGCAATCAGCAACATTTGCAGCATTTGCTCAACATCATTGCCGAGAGCGGACAGGAGGAAGTCGTGATCCTGGGTCTTTCCTTCAAACTGAACACCGACGATTTACGCGAGAGCGCCATGGTTGAGGTGGCTCAGAACGTCCTTGGGCACCGTTATCCACTGCGAATCTATGACCCGCAGCTCAACCTCGCGCGGCTGATGGGCAGCAATCGACGTGTCATTGATTTGAAAATGCCGCACCTGGCGTCGCTGCTGAAGGACAACCTGAAGGCGGCGCTCGGCTCGGCGGGGCTCGTCATCGCGGCGCAAAAATGTGCCACCATCGGCGAGTTGGCCCCGCACATTACGCCGAAGCATCACGTCCTGGACATCAACGGCTGGCCGGAATTGCGCGCGCTGCCATGCCGTTACGAGGGGCTTTGCTGGTGACCAAGCCGCCTGTCCTGATCATTGTCGAGAACTTGCCGGTCCCGCTGGACCGGCGCGTGTGGCAGGAGGCTTGCGCCTTGCGCGATGCGGGATATGAAGTGGCGGTGATTTGTCCAAAAATGCGCGGCTATACCATGGCCGAGGAACAACTCGAGGGCATTCAGGTTTATCGCCACTGGATCAGCCAGGAGGCGCGCAGCTTTTTTGAATTCACGAAGGAATACGTTTCAGCCCTTTGGGGCGAGAGGCGGCTGGCGTGGAAGGCATGGCGCCGTAACCGCTTCAAAATCATCCATCTGTGCAATCCGCCCGACCTTCTGTTCCTCGTGGCCCTTCCCTACAGGCTTTTTTTCGGTGCTCGAGTCATTTACGACGTGCACGATGTCTGGCCGGAAATGTTCGAAGCAAAATTCGGAAAACGCGGTCCTCTTTACTGGTGCGTGCGGCTGGCCGAGCGTCTGACTTACGCCTTGGCCGATGTTGTGCTCGCCACGAACAATTCTGTGCGCGAAGTAGCTCTCTCCCGCGGCCGCAAAGCGCCCGATCGCGTCTTTGTGGTCCGCACCGCGCCGAAGCTCGATCAAATCACTTACCGGCCTAACCCA
>DATENK010000488.1:0-6152 GCA_035275085.1 Verrucomicrobiia bacterium
GTGGATCGCCGGGACCTTCGGGTGCGTGCGCACAGAAGGCTGGCAGATGCACGAAGGGCTGGATATTCGATGCTTGCAGCGGGACAAACGGGGCGAGCCGCTGGACCCGGTACTTGCCACCGCCGATGGCGAGGTCGCCTACATTAATACGCGCGCAGGATATTCCAATTACGGCATCTATATGATCCTGCGCCATCGCGTAGAAGGTATCGAAGTATATTCCATCTACGCACACTTGCGGGAAGTGCGTGCTGGATTGAAGGTGGGCGCGCCGGTGAAAGCCGGCGAGCAAATAGCGATGATGGGCCATACCACCAACACACGTCAGGGCATTTCGAAGGACCGCGCACACGTCCATTTCGAATTGTCCCTGCTGTTAAATGACCACTTCGCGGCGTGGTATCGCAAAACTCACCCCGGCGAACGCAACGACCACGGCGATTGGAACGGTCAGAACCTGCTCGCGATGGATCCGCGTGAAATCTTGCTGACTCAAAAGGAACACGGCTCGCGCTTCAGTCTACTGAATTACATTCGCCAACAACCGGAACTGTTTCGCGTTCTGGTGCGTGACGCCGAATTTCCCTGGCTGCGGCGTTATGCGCCGCTGGTCCTTCCAAATCCGCGGCTCGGAACAAATACGGTAGCCGGGTACGAAATTGCGTGTAACTTCAATGGCATTCCAATCGCGCTATTCCCGCATTCCGCGTCTGACTTTCCACCTAAGGGGAGCGTTAAGCTCGTATCCGTGAACGAAGCGGAATATCAGCGCAATCATTGCCGGAAGCTCGTCACCAAACGCGGCACTCATTGGGAATTAACGCAAGCCGGCGCGCACCTCATCGACTTGCTGACCTTCAGCCTATAAGCCCTTCAGGATTCGCCGCAGGTCGCGCGCGTGTTCGTACTCGTCCATGGCGAGGTCTTCAAGCTTCACTTTGAGGCCGGTCAGTCCCAGCGATTCCGCCATCTGCGCATGGTGCCCGTAGTTTTTTACGTCCTGCTCCTCCATGCGGAGGTCCAGTTCAACCATGGCTTTGATGTCGTTGGGCTTGTCGAATTCCTTCGGACGCATTTCCGGCTCGCCGCCAAGATCGGTGATCGCATCGGTAAGGTATTTCGCATGGCCGAGTTCGTCGGGAATCTCCTTCTCGAGCAGTTCGCGCAGCTCAGCGCCGCGAAGGCCAATAGCTTTGCTGGCCTGGTACGTGTAGCGCATGATCGTGCCCCATTCAGCCGAAAGGTCCTCGTTCAATCCCCGAATTAAATCGTCTTTGGTTGCCGTCATTTTAATCTCCTTGTTACCCTGCACCATAGGTCCGGATCGGCGCGCCGGCATTGGGGGTTTGCCCTACGGGTCTATCCCAACTAACTTCTGTGCATGTTTGAGTCACTCAGCGGCAAGCTGCAGACCGCCTTTCGCAACCTGCGCGGCCTGGGCAAGATCAGCGAGGAGAATATCGGCGAGTCCTTGCGCGAAGTGCGCATGGCCTTGCTGGAAGCGGACGTCAATTTCAAAGTCGCGCGCGATTTCATCGAGCGTGTCAAGACCAAGTCCCTCGGCCAGGAAGTCGTCCAAAGCATCCAGCCCGGTCAGCAAATCATCAAGATCATCCATGACGAGCTCGTGGACCTGCTCGGGTCCGAAAACGCCAGCCTCAACATCGTCAAATCACCTTCGTGCGTGATGATGGTTGGCCTGCATGGTTCGGGCAAAACCACTTCCTCAGGCAAGCTGGCGCGTCTGCTTCAAAAGCAAGGTCGCGCGCCGTTGCTGGTCGCCGCGGACGTCTATCGCCCCGCCGCCATGGACCAATTGGAAACGCTCGCCAAACAATTGTCACTTCCGGCCGTTGTAAAAAAAGGCGAAACGGATGTGCTTAAAATTGCTCGCGAAGCGCTCGATTACGCCCGCGAAAATCACCGCAACGTCGTCATCTTCGATACCGCCGGCCGATTACAGATCGATGAGCCTCTCGTCCAGGAATTGGTGCGCCTGCGCGAAGTGGTTAAGCCTGACGAAATCCTGTTGGTCCTCGATGCCGCGACCGGCCAGGAGGCGGTGAATGTCGCTACGCACTTCGATCGCGCGTTGAACATCTCCGGCGCCGTCCTCACGAAACTGGATGGCGATGCCCGCGGTGGCGCGGCGCTGAGCTTCAAGGCGGTCGTGAACAAGCCAATCAAGTTTGCGGGTATTGGTGAAAAGCTCGAGGACTTCGAAGCGTTCCATCCGGAACGCATGGCCTCGCGCATCCTCGGCATGGGCGACGTCGTGACTTTGGTCGAGAAGGCAGCGGAAACGGTCGACGCCGAGGAGGCCAAGCGCATGGAAGAAAAAATGCGCAAGGGTCAGTTCACGCTTGAGGACTTCCTGGATCAATTGCGCCAGATGAAAAAGCTGGGGCCGCTCGATAAAATTGTTGGCATGCTTCCCGGCGGCTCCGAGTTGCTGAAGGACGCGGACATGGACAAACAGGAGACCGAATTCCGGCGCATGGAAGGCATGATTTGCTCGATGACGAAGTTCGAACGCCAAAATCCGCAGGTGCTCAATGCCAAGCGCCGCAAACGCATCGCCACGGGCAGCGGCGTCACCGTCACCGAACTCAACAACATGCTGAACAAATTCTTCCAGATGCAGCAGATGATGAAGAAGATGGGCAAGTTCCAAAAGATGATGGCTAAGATGGGCGGCGGGCGGGGGCTGATTCCCGGGATGTAAACGGATGCGATCGGGCGCATAAAAGGGGGGGGGACCCCCCTTGGGGGTTTTTAAGTGTCAATGTGTCAGGACCCGCATAAACATTGGTTAGAAGTGAGGTTTGCAAGTGTCAACTCGCGTGTCAGGCAAGTGTACGCAAGTGTCAGGAGCGGGCAAAATTACCGGTTGTTGAGGTCGCTGTGTAAACTAATACATCGCCACCTTCGCCTTGCGCGGATACCCGCCCGCTGGCGGCAACTCCTTCACGGTTGCATCATAATCCACCACATACCGCCACCAATTGTTATAAAACCCATCTCTCTGACCTTCGTTCTTCGGCAAATGATTCAACCACCACTTCATAAAATTCAGATGATGCGGCTTCCCCCAAGTGTCGCAATTCACCATCTTCTTCGTGCCGCTCAGATTCGGAAAATTGAACCAATCGTCCGCTCCCGATAACACCAGATTCGTTTGCCCATAATCATATCCCGCTTTTGCGTTTGGTCCGCCATGCACATTGCCGACATGCGCATCGTCCGGAAATTTGTCCGCCTGCCGCGTGAACCTGCTCCATACATTTGTCTTGCCAGCTTTGCCGTCCCACACCCCACGCCCAATCGTCAGCGACAGAATCCCTTCGCAACGATGCCCGTAGCTATGCAGCGCATTATCTTCCTCCCTTTCGTAATTAAAACCCATCACCCAGATCGTCCGCCCACAATCAGGGATATCATACGGCCGATAAAACCACGGGTTCGTCGTGTCATAAAAAACCTGGTCGCCCGGAATTTTCATTGCGTATTCATCCGTCCCAAAATACGGCGCACCCCAAATCCAAATTTCAGAAATGTTTTCCTCCGCGATCCGTTTCGCTAAACCCAGTTCCTTGAAAATCGCCGCATAGCTCACGCTGTCCGGCTTATGCGCTTTCTTTCGGTCCTTCCACATTTCCAGAAACGATTGCTCATCATACCGGAAGCCGTCGCGCTTCTCCGGCCAGCTATCCACCTCCACAAAATCCATCAGCCGATAATCCGCGTAACCGCCGCTGCACTCGCCCAAATAGCGCATCAGATTCGTCGTCATCGGCCGTGGATCATTCCACTTCATGAACCGGCTCAGCCGCACATCGCCATGCCCCCGCAGAATCGGATCATAATCCACCACGATCACCCGCACTTCGCGACGCCCTATCTCTCCACCAACCGCGACCCCCGCGATCAAGAATCCCGCAACCAACAGCATCTCTTTCACAGGCCGATCCTAACAAACAGCCCGAAACGGCACCGCAGGAATTCTCACTTTGACTTGACGACTGGATTGGCGAAGATTGCCGGCTCTATGGCCGACCAGAAGGTGATTGACAGGATGGAAAAGATTGTGGCGCTCTGCAAGCGCCGAGGGTTCATTTTTCAATCTTCGGAGATTTACGGCGGCATCAACGGTTTTTGGGACTACGGCCCGCTCGGCGCCGAACTGAAGCGCAACGTGAAGGATTATTGGTGGCGCACCATGGTCCATAACCGCGATGACGTGGCAGGCCTTGAAGCCACCATTATTATGCATCCGCAAATCTGGCGGGCGTCAGGCCATGTCGACACTTTCGCCGATCTCATGCGCGAGTGCCCCGTCTGCAAAAAGCGCTATCGTGCCGACCAGGTGGAACCACGTTCCGGGCGCGTGTATCGCTCTGACGGCGCATCGGGCGCTGAAGGACAAACGAATACCCGCTTTGAAGCCATCGTCCCGAAAGGCAAACCCATCGACAGCGGACGCGAGCGTGCGAAGAAGTTTTACGCGTCTTTAAAAATCAAGGACGCCCAACCGACCGGCGAGACGTTCACGGACGACGTAACTGACAGCACCGATTTCTGCAGCGATCCGATCTGCGGCTCGAAACTGGGGCCGGCTCGGCCATTCAATTTGATGTTCAAGACGTACGTGGGCCCGATCGCGGACGAAGAGAATGTCGCCTATTTGCGTCCTGAGACCGCCCAGGCGATTTTTGCGCAATTCAAAAACGTGCTCGAAACCTCACGGCAGAAAGTGCCCTTCGGCATCGCGCAGGTCGGCAAGGCCTTTCGCAACGAAGTGACGCCCCGCAATTTCACCTTCCGCTCGCGTGAGTTCGAGCAGATGGAACTCGAATTTTTCATTCGACCCGACGAAACGATCGAAGCCATTTACGGGTCCGTGGCCAAGCCCGGCAGCGGTCACCCCGGCGAACCCCAGCCGAACTGGGGCTGGGAAATCTGGCACAAGTATTGGGTTGAGGAACGCATTCGATTCTACGAGAGCATCGGTTTGCCACGCGCAACGCTCGAGGAGTATTGGCAGAAGCCGGAAGAGCTCGCTCATTACGCCCGCGCAACCGTGGACATCCTGTTCAAGTTCCCGTTTGGAACGCAGGAGTTGGAAGGCATTGCGGCGCGCAGCGATTTCGACCTTAGCCAGCATGAGCGCTTTTCCGGCAACAACATGGGCGTGTTCGATGACGAACTCCGCGGTGCATGGGGCAAGCTGGACGAAGCAAAAAAGAAAACGTTGTCGGAGAGCTACTACAATGCGCGCCTTAAATATTTAACAAAATCCGGAGTTGCGCCCGAACAAGCCGCCAAAGATGCGCGCGCGAATGCGGATGGTCTGGCCAAGGGCCAATACATCCCGCACGTCATCGAGCCCTCCGCCGGCGTCGACCGCCTCATCCTGGCACTGATTTGCAACGCCTATCTTGAGGACGAGGCGCCCGATGACAAGGGCAAGATGGAAACACGCGTCGTCTTAAAGTTCCATCCGCGTATCGCGCCTGTGAAAGTCGCCGTATTCCCGCTGCTCAAAAATCGCCCCGAGTTGGTGGCAAGGGCGAGCGAAGTTCGTGACATGCTGCGCCCGCTCATGACCGTGTTCTACGACGATGCCGGAGCGATCGGCCGCCGCTACCGCCGCCAGGACGAAGCCGGCACGCCCTTTGGCGTGACCATAGATTTCGATACACTGGGCGAAAAAGGCCCAGAACTGAAAGACACCGTTACCCTCCGCGAACGCGACTCCATGAAACAAACGCGCGTCAAAATCACGGAGCTGCCAGCCTTATTGCTGCAAAGAATCGCGTAAATCCTTCAGCCAGTTCCGTATCGTCTACGGATCCTGCCAGAATCGCTGAATCTTCCATCGCAGGACTAACTTCGGCGATGTAGGTAACTGGCAATTGATCCTGACGAAGGCGGTCAACGACAATTTTGTCAACGCTCTCGTCGGCGAGCAAATTCATGCCGCCTGGGACGATATCGGATAGATTACCTCAGAACGCAGTGAATCGGCCGCGAAGTTCAGGGCCGCAAGGACAGCTTCGCGGCTAAGCCGTGGGTGCTCCTCCAGAATCTGATCAATCGTTTCACCCGCAGCGAGCTGATCAAGAATAAGCTCAACGGTGATGCGAGTCCCG
>DATENK010000489.1:0-6427 GCA_035275085.1 Verrucomicrobiia bacterium
AGCGCAACGAATTTTATCCTGCGGCTGAAGTTCAAATTGACGGGAACGGAAGGGTTCGTGAATAGCGGGGTGCAAATCCGCAGCCAGCGGGTGCCCAATTCATCGGAGGTGGCCGGTTATCAATGCGACCTGGGGGACCCGGATTGGTGGGGAGCGATTTACGATGAGGCGCGGCGGAACAAGGTGTTGTTCCCGACGGACATGGTGGCGGTGAACACGGTGTTGAAGCGAGGGGATTGGAACGATTACGTCATTCGCGCGGTCGGGCCGCGCATCACGGTGTGGCTGAACGGCATTCAGACCTCGGACTATTACGAGGACGACCCCGGCATCGCGGATTCAGGTGTGATCGGGATTCAGGCGCACGCCGGAGGGAAGCCACTGATTCAGGTGAAGGAGATTACGATCGAGCACCTTCCGCCGAACGCGCCGGGAACGCGGTTCGTCGGCGCCACGGAACCGGCGAAGGCCCTGAAGGCGTCGCCTCTTTCGCCCGAGGAACAGCAACGCGCGTTCACGCTGCCGCCGGGGTTCGAAATCGAACTGGTTGCCAGCGAAGCGGAAGGCGTGGGCAAACCGATCACCGTGGAGTGGGACGCCGCGGGACGGATGTGGACGATGACGGCGTTCGAGTATCCGGTGGACGCAAACGACAACAAAGAAATCGCGGCGGCGTTATACAAAGAGCCTCGGCGCGACAAGGTTCTGGTGTTCGACAATCCATACGGCCCGGGTCCTCACAAACCGCGCGTGTTCGCGGACGGCTTTGCCATCCCACTCGGCCTGTTGCCGTATCGCGATGGCGCATTCGTCCAGCACGGCTCGGATATTCTGTTCGTGCGCGAAGGTGGTCAGCGCGAAACCATCCTTACTGGCTTCGGCATTGGTGATTCGCACCTGTTGCCGCATCAGTTCACGCGCGCGCCGGGTGGGTGGATCATGTTTGCGCAAGGGGCGTTTAATAACTCGAACGTGCGCACGAAATCGGGCGAGGCCTTCGAATTCAATCGCACGCTCATGGGCCGGTTCACTCCCGACGGCGAGAAGTTCGAAACGATTGGGTACGGGCCGTGCAACATCTGGGGGCTCGTGCTCGCGGGTGAAGGCGAAGTGTTCATCCAGGAGGCGAATGATTACGGCTACCCTGTCATGCCGTTTCATGCGGGGGCGTGTTATCCCGGCTGCACGCCGTTTCCGAAACCGTACGCGCCGATTTTCCCCGGCCTCGCGCGCCTGGGCATGGGCGGCACCGGCCTTTCGGGACTTGCGTTGTCAGACAAGCTCGGCGGTTTTCCCGACGCTTACGCGAATGTGTTCTACGTCGCCAACCCCGTCATGCAGCGCATCCAGGCCGTGAAGCTGTTGCGCGATGGTCCTCATTTCTCGCTGGTGAAGCTGCCAGATTTCATTCGCTGCTCGGATGAATGGTTCCGGCCGGTGGCTATTCATTTCGGACCCGATTCCTGCCTCTACATTGTCGATTGGTATAACAAGGTGATTTCGCACAATGAAGTGCCGCGGAATCATCCCGACCGCGACAAAACGCGCGGCCGCATCTGGCGTGTGCGGCACAAAGATCAGCCACGATCGACTGTTCCCGATTTCACGAAGTTGCCGGAGGAAGATCTACTTACGCATCTGGGCACGGACAACCTTTGGCGCGCGCACACGGCCTGGCAGCAGATCGTGGATCGCAACGCCGTGACGCTCGTGCCGCAGTTGCAAGCGATCATTCGTAATATCGCGAACCCTGCCGCAGCGCGCGTCCAATCGCTCTGGGCGCTCGAGGGTCTGCATCGGCTCAGGATCAATACCATCAAAGAGCTTTTCTCTGACCCGAACCGGAACGTGCGGCGTGAAGCGTTGCGCGCGCTCGGCAGCGAATCAGCAGCACCCGAGTTCTTCGATCTCGCCACCGCGCTTACGGATGATCCAGACCCAGAGGTGCGAGCGGAACTCATTCGATCGACGACACGCTTCCTGGGCAAAGACGAACACGCGTTGCAGGTTTTGATGACCATGGCGAAACCGGCGCTGGATTTGCCAATGGCGCGCAACACGCAGACCGGGAAGCCGATGAAAGTTCGGGAAGCCTACGACCGCGACTTCGAGCGTTATCTGATTCGTGCCGCGCTGGAAAAGTTTCCTGATTTGGTCTCAAGCTTCCTCGATAAAGGTACGAGTCTGGCGGTCGAAAGCCGCCTGTTGGCGGCGCTGGCACTCGAACCTAAAAAGTCCGCCGCGCTCATTGGCAGCTATCTCGGCAAACTCGACCGACATCCCAATGACGAAGAATTGTTGCGCGTGGCAGAGCACCCGGAAGAGGCGGGCGGTGCGCTCAAGTCATTGCTTCAAGCTACTTCTACTCGCGCATTCACAGCTGAAGCGCTTTTGCGCGGTCGGACGCGCTTTGACACAGCACGCCTGAAACCATTGCTGAGTGATGCTACTGCAGAATTGCTGAAGAGCGACTTTCCCTTGGCCTGCCGCGTCATTTCTGGTTTTCAATTGGAATCTGCGGAAGGGGCACTGATCGCTTCACTGAAGGATTTGGAACGTGATCCGATATTGACGCTGCGCACGCTTCGCGAAATCCATTCCACGAAAGCGGATTTGTTCGCCACGTTTGCGAAAAGCCACACGAATGCAAAAGTGCGCACCGAGGCGCTCCTGACGCTTGCCTCTTCGCCATCGCCGCAAGCACCGGGGCTGGTGTTCTCATTATGGCCAGATCTCAGTGCCGCATCACGTCGTGCCGCATTGGAGCAACTCGCTTCCACTCGAACCGGCGCGCAGGCAATCGTTTCAGCGGCGCGCAACGGCTCGATCGCGAGGTCCGATCTCGAACCAACGGTCATGGAAAAGGTTTTGACGTTCCTGGGCGAAAGCACCGAACTGACGACGCTCCTCAACGACATGGGTGCATCGGTCCGTTCGGTTATGCGGCTGGATGGCAACAAGGACAGCTATGCTGATGCCAATATCACACTCGCGGGCCCGTTCACAGTCGAGAGCTGGGTTTGTCTCGACCCGAACATTTCGAATGAGGACGGCATTCTGGGACGCCCTGGCGGGGCGGACTTTAACTTTTATGACGGCCGACTCCGGGTTTATGGCGGCCCTGAGCACGGCGATCGGATCATCGCAAAGCGCAAAATGACACCCGAACTCTGGACGCACGTGTGCGTCACGCGGGATGACGCGGGCCGCTTCAAGACTTATATCGACGGGGAGCTCGACAATGCCGAGTGCCAGCCGCTGAAGGACAAATTCACAGATCTCGATATCGGCCGCGTCGCGCCCGCCAAGGGCACTGCCGGGATGCTCGCCGAATTCCGCGTTTGGGATGGCTGCCGGACCGCGGAAGAAATTCGCGCGGAGTTCGATCTAAGCTACGAAGGGCAGACGAACGTTCCGCATCTCGTCCGTCATTTTAGCGGCGAAAGCTGGGGCAAGCTTCACGGCAACGCGAAAGTGAAAAAGACCCTTGATCCGCCGCCGCTGCTGACGCTAGCCGAGGCCCGGGCACAATCCGAAAAGTTGGCCAAGTACCGTGCGCTTGCGCAAAAATCTGGTGACACCGCCAAGGGCAAACAACTGGCGACGGCTTGTCTGGCTTGCCACAGCATTCAAGGTCAGGGCGCGCAAATCGGTCCGAACCTCAGCGGCGCGGGCGCCATGAATTTGGATTCCATGTTGCGCAGCATTCTTACGCCGAACGCCGCCATGGAAGCGGGTTACCGGACGTTCCGTGTTGAATTGAACACCGATGAAATCCTGGATGGTTTCCTGGTCTCGCAAGACGCGCAGGCTGTCATTCTTCGCATTCCCAACGCGGAAGACCGCCGGATTGCGCGTTCAGACATTCGTCGCGCCAATTACGTGCGCCGTTCGTTGATGCCAGAAAATCTCCTCGAATCTCTGCCTGACACAGATGCCACGCACTTGCTGGCCTATTTGCGGAGCTTAAAATGACGTCACTTCTTCCGGGACCTCAAGAACTGCTTCAAGGTGTCAGGACGATCTTCGAAAAACTTTGCCAGGTCCTCCAGCACGTTTAAGGTCTCCGGACTGAGGTGGTGTTCGATACCCTCGATATCCCGCTTTTGCGTTTCAACATCCAATCCAAAGAGCGAAAAGAATCGTGATAGCGTTCCATGCCGCCGCTGAATCTGGCAGGCGACTTCGCGGCCTTTATCGGTCAGCACGAGGCCACGGTACTTTTCATAATTTAGATATCCGAGCTCTCCGAGTTTTTGCACCATGCTGGTGACGGACGCCTGTTTGACTTCAAGGGAAGAAGCAATGTCTACGACGCGCGCATAGCCTTTTTCCTCAATCAGCTCGTAAATGCGTTCGAGGTAATCTTCCGCGCTTTGGCTTGGTGCAGACTGCGGCATGCCAGCACAAATTAACCACACCGTCGCCAGCGCTGGCAAATCAATCTCGTTGCAGCCGCGAGCGATTGCCGACCAATTCCAGGACTTCCTGTTTCGGCCCACGCCACCGAAACAACACATACATATTGGTTACCGGCAGTGTCTTTGAAGTCGCGATAAACACCGGCGAAGGTTGGTCGAGCAGTCGCGCGGCAGTCACCGCGTCTATCGGCATTTGTTTGGTGTTGAGATACACCTGTAGCGCGAAAGGGGTGTCGACGTGCTTCACAGATACGCCCGCCGACTTCACGAGGTTCGCAAGCTGTTTTACCGCTTTTGTCCTCTGGAAGCGCGGGCGGCCCTGGATTGCGTAAATGTAATTATATGACAGGGCCAACAATGCCACCGCAGTGCCAACTGGCACGAGCCAGTAGCGGCGTGGTTGCAGCCAGTCAGCCAAAACACGCCCGGCCAGTAACGCCGCCGCAGGAATCAACGGAAAGATCAAGTCCGGCCGTTGATGCGCCGCGCATGAGAAGATCGCCAGCCCGCCTAGAAACCAGCAGCACACAAAACGCTCGAACGACGAAGGCTCTCGTTTAAACGCGCGCCATATGGCAAGGCACGTCAGAATTCCCCACGGCGCGAAGCGGCTCAGGAACACCACCGTCGGCATATAAAATTGAGCGAAGGACTTCGTCCGCGAGTCTTCCACGATGTGCCCCGCCAATTCCTGTCCGAGCATCACGTCAATCAGTGGCTTCCCAAACTTGGTGTATGCCAGGGCAAACCAGCCGCCGCAGATTACAAAATACAAAATGACGCCGGCCAAATGGTTTCCCCTGACAGGCCGCCACTCCCAGAGCGCCGCGAGTAATCCGGCGGCGCCAAGCAATACTCCCAATGGCCCTTTTGTGAGCGTCGCCACTGCGGCCGCTAGCCAAAACCATGTCCAGGCCCCGCCGGTTTGCCACGAATGAAATGCCAGCAACGCCGTCACCGCGACCGTCAACGAGAATAGCCCATCGATCCGCACTAGTGCTATTTGCTTTGCTGCGATTGACGACAGCAGATACATCAGCGCACCAAAGAATCCGCTTGCCTGTCCGAATGCTCGCGAGCCTGCGCTGAAGATCAGTGCCGCCAACGCCATCGTAGCCAGCGCGCCGGGCAGCGTCAGTGTGAGCCAGCTCGCGTAACCCAAGGGCAGGCTCGCCGTCGCCGCCAGCCATGTGAACATAGGCGGCTTCGAGCTTACTTCGCCGTAAAAGCCATACTGGCAAATCCAGTTGCCGTTCCGCAGGGCATCCAGCACATAGGCGGCGGCACGTTCCTGATGGTAGTCGTCTGCGAGGTCCTCGGGCCCCACCAACCGCATCGCGTATAACACTACCCCAACCGCTAGCACCGCCCACAGGTTCATCCAGCGCGGCGCCGGCCTGGGCGCATTGGGAGGCGCTTGAACAGCCGTTTCGGTAGCCACGTTCACCGGCCGATTGTAGCGAATCCATCCGCTTAAACGAAAGCTCGCAGGTCACTTGACAGTATCCGAGTGTGGGTTAGTTTTGTCGTCCGGCCACGTCCCCATGAAGGGGTCCTGGTGCGGAAAAGGAGCGAAAACACAAATGCACAATCAGAAGAAGTGTCCCCTGTTCTGGCGTTTTTTGTACGTTTTAGGCGGAGTTCTGCTTTTATCACTCGCTGCTACCCACGCGGCTCAACCCGATCGCGACGGCCAGCAGATCATCGTTCAATTCAAGGCGGCAGCTGACGACGGAAAGATCAAAGACAAAATCGAAAAGCGTGCCGCGCGCGTGAAGAAGCACTTGAATTTCCAAGACCGCGCGAACGGCAAAGGAGCATTGGTAGTTCTCGAAACGGCCGAACCCGCCGCCCAGGCGGTCGAGAAATTCAGAAACGATCCCGACGTCGAATTCGCAGAGCCGGATGGGGTCGTGCATCACCAAACCGATTCGGCTGGCCCGGTTCTCACGCCAGACGCGGTGGCAAATGACACGTATTACACTTCCGGTTACTTGTGGGGGTTG
>DATENK010000490.1:0-2713 GCA_035275085.1 Verrucomicrobiia bacterium
CACCCGGTCCGGTGGACCGTAGGTTGCGCACGTCGAGCTGAACACAAATTTCTTCACCCCCGCCGCCACCGCCGCTTCCAGCAAATTGATCCCGTTCGCAACGTTGTTTCGGAAATACTTCCCCGGGTCGGTCATCGATTCGCCCACCAGCGTGTAAGCCGCGAAATGGATAATGGCTTCGCTCCCTTCGACCGCGCCTCGCACCCGCGCCGCATCCGCGAGCGAACCTTCGATCAACTTCGCGCGTCTATCCACGGCACCACCGTGCCCTTGCTCCAGATGATCGAACACCCGTACCTCATGCCCGGCGTTCAGCAATTGCTCAACGCACACCGACCCAATGTAACCCGCTCCGCCGGTCACCAGAACCTTCATCGCCACGAATTAAAAGGTAAAAAGATTTTTGCGCAAGCGATGCCTTGCGATTATGTCTCTATTGCGCGCATGGACCTTACGCACGAAAATGTCGCATGTGGACGTTCACGCTAAAACGTCTCTTCCATCTCATTCCGATCCTTTTCGGCGTTTCGCTGATCACATTCCTCCTGATGTCGCTTACGCCCGGCGATTATTACACCACGCTCTCGCAAAACCCGCAGATTTCGCCCGAGAAAATTGCCGAACTGCGTGCCAAGCGCCATCTGGATAAACCATGGTATGTTCAATACGTCTACTGGCTCAAGGGTGCGATCCATGGAGACTTTGGGTATTCGATCGCTTATAAGATTTCCGCGAGCGAACTCATTTTCGGGCGCTTGTGGAATACCTTCGTCCTTTCCTTTTGCGCGACGGTCGTAGCGTGGTTTGTGGCGGTGCCTCTCGGGGTTTGGGCAGCCGTCAAAAAGGACTCCTGGGCGGATCGCTTTTGTTCATTGATAGCATTTGTCGGTCTGTCCATCCCCGAATTGCTCCTTGCGTTGCTGGCGTTAATGTTTGCCGCAAGCACCGGCTGGTTTCCTGTCGGCGGCGCTCAAAGCGCGCTCTACGATCTAATGTCGCCGGCCGAACAACTCCAAAACCGCCTGCATCATCTGATTCTTCCAACCCTCGTGCTCGCTGCCAGTGAACTCGCCGGCATCATGCGCCAGATGCGCTCCAACCTGCTCGACACCTTGCGCGCCGAATTTGTTACCAGCGCCCGCGCGAAAGGCCTTTCGGAAGGCTGGGTCGTTTACAAGCATGCCCTTCGCAACGCCATCAATCCCTTGCTCACCATTTTCGGCTATTCGCTCGCCGGCTTGCTGAGCGGCGCATTCATCGTCGAAAATGTAATGGCATGGCCCGGGCTTGGCCGCCTGACCATGGAAGCTCTGTTCGCCAAAGACTATCAGCTCGTCGTGGCCAGCGTCGTCATGGCCACCGGTCTCCTGGTCGCCGGCAATTTCATTGCAGACCTGATGTTGGCCTGGAGCGATCCGCGCATCCGCCTCAAATAATGGAACAAACCGTCCAAACCCATTTGCACCCGGAACCAGCGCTGGCTCCGGAACCGCAAGTGGAACATCTTTCCCCCTGGGAAATTTTCTGGCGCCGTCTCCGTCGCCGTCGTCTCGCGATGACGGGCGGCATTATCCTTATTGTGATGTACGTTCTGGCGCTTTTCGCCGGCTTCGTCGCCCCATATCATTACGAAAATCAGGATCGCGAGCGCTTCTTCCATCGGCCTACTCGAATTCAGTTCGACGGTCTTCGTCTTGTGATGCCTCGCTACAAACAGGTTGAAGGCCAGTTCCGTTACGAGCCCGTGCGCAGCGATACCAAACCGATCCGTTTCTTCGTCAAAGGCGATAAATATAAATTATTCGCTTTTTTGCCGAGCACCACGCACCTCTTTGGCACGGGCGACAAAAATTATCCTGTTTACCTGCTCGGCACCGACCAATACGGCCGGGACATCCTTTCCCGTCTCCTCTATGGTTCGCAGATTTCCCTGTCGATCGGCGTTGTTGGCATTCTGCTTTCTTTCAGTCTCGGCATGATCATCGGTGGCATCTCCGGCTATTTCGGCGGCACCACCGACAATGTGATTATGCGTATGTCCGAATTGATCATGTCCATTCCAGGCCTCTACCTGATCATGACTCTGCGCGCCACTTTTCCACCAAAGTTGAGTTCCGTGAAAATGTACCTTTTGATCGTCGTGATCCTCAGCTTCATTCGTTGGGCGGCGTCTGCCCGCGTCATTCGCGGCATGACCTTGTCGCTCCGCGAACGTCAATACGTCCTCGCCGCGCGTTCGCTGGGCCAATCTACATGGCATATCATCGTCCGCCACATCCTGCCGAATACGTTCTCGTACGTCATCGTCGCAGCCACGCTCAGCATTCCCTATTACATCCTGGGCGAAGTCGTCCTGTCCTTCCTCAATGTCGGCATCCAGGAACCGGACGCCAGTTGGGGCATCATGCTAAATGCCGCCCAAAACACCGAGTATCTCCGCAACTTTCCGTGGCTCCTCGCCCCGGGCGGCGCCATTTTCATCACCGTCCTCGCCTTCAACTTCCTCGGCGACGGCCTCCGCGACGCCGTAGACACCAAAAGCCAATAACTGGAGCGCGGACAGCTTGTCCGCATCCCAATGGTGGCGACGATTTGCCAGTTCATTGAAGCTGATGCGGAAAGTTTGCTTATTCTCGAACGGTAACAGGCCTGGCGTTCAGCGAGTCTTCAAGGCGGGCTAAGAGCCTTGCGCGAATCGGAAAAGCAGGAATAA
>DATENK010000491.1:0-3694 GCA_035275085.1 Verrucomicrobiia bacterium
ATCGCAGCCTTTCACATTGAAGTCAGCCGCAATTGTTTCGAATGCGACTTCATTTCCGAAAAACGGAAGCACGAAATCGGACATGTGTACGCAGCCGGCATCGCCGGTAATCTGCGCCCATTGCTCGTTTGCGGAAAGGAAGGAGCAGTAAAAGCTGGAGGACACGCCATCCTCGAATAAGAGTTCACCGGAAAACTCGGTCGCGACGGGAGCCGGACTGTTGCGGCCAACAGTTTCGGTCAGGATGCGGCCGGTGACTCGCCGCGGCAACTCCTCGCGCATGAGGGTCAGCGCCAATCGAATGCAGTACCATCCGAGATCTCCGAGACAACCATGTGGTTCCAAGATGCTGCTGGCACGGATGTTCTGTGAGAAAAAGTCTTCCTCCGCCAAAAAACTAAAGGCCGATGTTATGCGTTTAATTCGTCCCACGATTTTTTGATCGTCGAGCACCGTCCCCAACCGCTCGAGCCGGCGGCTGTGCATGAACATCACACCGTCCATGAACTGGACCTTGTGGTTGTGACAGGCGTCGAGCATCTCCCGAAGATCCGCAACCGTCAGAGCGCAAGGTTTTTCGCAAACAATGTGTTTGCCGGCTTCTGCAAAACGAATGACCCATTCCTTGCGAATGCCCGTTGGCAGAGGGATATAAACCGCGTCTACGTCTTTCGCGGCGAGCAGTTCCTCGTAAGTGCAAGCCCTGGGCGAGTCTTCCATGGGCGCCTCAGCCTGGCACTCCGCCATGAACCGGCGACCGCATTTGGGGTCGCGACTGGCCACGGCCACGACCGTGGAATTGCCCGCATTACGGATCGCTTTCCAATTCTTGCGAGCGATATTCGCCGCGCCGAGAATTCCCCAGCGAAGTTTATTTTGTGCCATAAGAATGATTTGGGCGTGTGGATGGTTTGCAGCGTGCAGTTCTCCTGATACGGTCGCGCGGGTGAAATATTATGTGCCGGTATGCTGGATCCTCGGGCTGATGAGCGCGAGCGCAAGCGTGAAGGACGTGCCTTTCCTTCAGGACGTGTCGGTCAAATTTCGGACCGCATCTGCGTTGACGAATGCGACACTCCTGCGCCTGGAGACAGATCGCGATGGTGTTATTTATGTGCTTACGGATCGCGGCGTTGCGCGAACCTTCGGTGACACCTTGGCGCCCGATCAAAGTTTCCGACCGCTCGCGAAGCTCGTCGCACGGGACATCGCGATCGGTAACGGGGCGCTGTATTACCTCTTTGAGGATCGATGGCTTTCGAACGGGGACAGTGGAAAGCCGCTTGGCCACTTGCCGAAAAACGCATTTACGCAGTTGGCGGTAGCCGACGACGGCGCGATATTGCTTGGGGGGCCGGGCAGGGTGACTTTGGCCCATGGCGACACGCTGCAAGAAATTCCCTTTCCGGCCGGGACGAAACCGCTGCGTCTTTACGCGCACCATAAAGAATTCCTGGTGCTGACTGAGAACGCCGTGTATCGCGTTAGCGGCGGTGTGCCGACAAAATTTCACGAAGGCGAAGGGCTGACGTGCCTTGCCATTCACGGTGACGAACTGATGATCGGCTCCCACAACGGTTTTTATGGCGTAAGCTTCAAACAAGGAACGATCATTCGAGAACGGCAAACGAAACTGCCCGTCACCGACATCACTTGTCTGGTTCCGGTCGCAGATGGTGTCTGGGCCGGCACGACGCGCGGCGTCTTCTTTCATCGCGATAGTGCCTCGAAATCCGGCACACCGGCCTTGCCGGACGGCCCGAACGGCATTCGCTACTACGCTTCGAAGCGCTGGCTGGCGGACGATGCCGTCGTCGATTTGAAAGTCGACGGCGAGGGCAATGTCCTTGTGCTCACACAAACCGCGCTTAACAAAATCGAATTTCGCCGAATGACCCTTGCGGAAAAGGCGAAGTGGTTCGATCGGAAAATGCGTTCGCGCCACGTCAGATTCGGTCTTGCGGGCGAACGCCGGCTGTTGTTGCCAGGAGATTTGACGAGCAGCGAGATTATCGATACGGACAACGACGGCGGCTGGAGTTCGTATTATCTCGGCAGCCAGGCGTTTCGTTACGCCGCAACGGGCAGCAGCCAGGCGCGCTCGAACGCGTGGGAGATCTTTGCGGCTTTGGAACGCTTGCGGACGCTGCCGAACCGAGACGGGTTTTTCGCCCGCACCATCGAACGCGCCGGTTTCCGGTTTTCGGATCCCGATCGCTGGCGGGAGTTGCCGGGCAGCGATTGGGAATGGAAAGGACACACCAGCAGCGATGAATTCACTTCGCATACGTTCGCGCACGCCGTCATGTGGGAGCTGGTGGCGAAAACCGAGTCCGAGCGTCGACGGATCGCCGCCAATTACACCGCGATCCTCGATCATATCATCCGGAACAACTGGTATTTGATTGACGTGGATGGCAAGCCCACGCTTTGGGGTCGCTGGCACCCGGAATACGTCAATCACTACCCGCACACGATTGGGGATCGCCGATTGAACAGCGCTGAAATCATCGCCGGGCTGCAACTCGCCTGGAAGATGACCGGCCGAGAGACCTATCGGACTAAGGCGTACGAGTTGTTCGATCGGCACGGCTACCTCACAAACATTCTTAGTCCGATGAGCCTGATCGGCCCCACACCTGGTTACGTCCACCTTGGCAATGACATGGGAGACGAGTGGAACCATTCGGATGACGAACTCGCATTCGTGAATTACTGGACGCTGCATTGTTTTGCGTTCACGCGAACCCTGCGAACGCGCTATGCCGCGGCGATCCGTGAACATTGGGAGTTCGAGCGTCCTGAGAAGTTCGCGATCTGGAACTTTATCCAATCGGCGTGCGGTGGCGGGCATGACTGTGATGCGGAAGGCGCGGTTTGGAGCCTGAGAGGTGTTCCGCTCGATACGATTACGTGGCGCATCCAGAACTCGCATCGACAGGACCTCACCCGGCTGCCGAAGAATTTCTACGGACGCGAATCGAAAGAATTGCTTCCGCCGGGCGAACGTCCGGTGACGCGCTTGAATACGCAACCCTTCATCCTCGACGGCGGTGATGGCGGCCGCATCGAACTGCCCGGTGACGAATTCCTGTTCGGCTACTGGCTGGGCCGTTACCTGGGCGAGATCAGGTAGAAGCGCCGTCATGCTTAGAGTCCCGCACGGCGAACCGCTTTGCCGGGACGAGCGGTAGTGTGTTGGTCGTCCTTGATGACCGGGACGCCGTTGACCAAAACCGCGTGGAACCCAGTGGCATAATGGTGCGGATCATCGAAGGTGGCGTTGTCCTGGACTTTGGCGGGATCGAAGATAGCGAGGTCCCCCCACGCGCCTTCACGGATGATTCCGCGATCGGGAATGTGGAACGTGGTTGCCGGCAGGGAAGTCATTTTGCGGATGGCGTCTTCGAGCCGGAGGAGCTTGAGTTCGCGGACGTAACGCGCGAGGAAACGGGCGTTGTTGCCGTAGCCGCGCGGATGCGGGACGCCTTCCTGATAGCGACGCATGCCGCTGTCCGAGGCGAACATGGTATTCGGGTGCTGCATGAAGATGCGAATGTCGTCCTCGCTCATGCTGTGGAAGACGGCGCTGGCACCGCCATTGGTTTGGATTTCGAAGATCAGGGCGATTTGATCGTCAAGGCTTACGGTGGACGATTCGGTCGAGATCGGCTCTCGCGCTGTCTTTCTTTTG
>DATENK010000492.1:0-3554 GCA_035275085.1 Verrucomicrobiia bacterium
GACGGAGCACGAGGAAGCCGCTACCGTCTTTGTTCATCCTGAAAAGAGTGCCGCGCCGGTACGATCCTCCAGTAACTGTTGTGCCATAGAGTCGTCCGTCAGCTGCTTCGATCAGCGAGGCCTCCGGACGCGCACCGTCGAGGGACTCGTTCAGGTATTTGAGTATAGCGTAACCGGTGCCGTTCTTGTTGATTTTGTAAATCGCGCCCACGACTGGCCGGGTTGATGTGCCGTAGAGAACCCCGTCGCTTCCTTCGATTACGCCGGCGAATGGGTAAAAGGCGTCCGGGTCTGGTGCGAAGTGATGTAAGATTTGGTAACCTGAGCCGTCGCGGTTGAGTTTAAAAACGGTGCCGACGTCGTTGTTACCCCCGTTGACGCTTGTGCCATAGAGATTGCCGTCGGAGGCGACAATAACGCCGTGCGCCGGTTGTCTGGCGTCGGTTGTATTTATGCCGAAGTGGCGAAGGATCGTGTAAGCGGTACCATCTTTGTGGACCTTGAAGACGGCGCCACCGCCTGTGTAAAGACCCGTTCCACCGTTGGGAGCAGTTCCATACAGGGCGCCGTCCGGGCCTTCGACCAGACCGGCGGAGGTCCACCGGCAATCGGGGACACCACTTGATTGATTCGTTTCTCCAAAAGAATGGAGACGCCGAAGATCCGTGAGCTGCGCGTGAAGCAGGCCGGTAAGCAGCACGCCCGAAAAAGTCGCAAGTAAGGTCTTCATATCCCGAAATAAAGGACTTCCCAACCGTGTAGTCACATGACAGTGATCGCATCGCTCGCCGTCAAGAGTTTTCTCGGGGGCGGCGACTGCGGTGATGCGCGGAAGGGCAGATCGGCTGAGGACAGCCGACGCTACAGGAGCGTCAAATGAGCGGCTCTGCCACCGCAGTCCAAAAAGAGACGCCTGGAGGGAAAGGTCAGAGCCTCCTGACGTCGGCTGCTACCGAAGAGAAGGCCTGAGGAAGGCCGGCTGCTGCGGGAATGATAGTTTTGGAATTTTCTGGAAACTTTTTTTCGGTCTCGTGCGTTCTACTTGCGGACAACGACGATTGGCATTGAACGCAGCGGGCGCGGCGTTCACTATCACCGGCCGTTATTCCCTTTAGCTCATGATGTGCAGGTTTTGGTCGGTGTGGTTGGTGACCTTTTGCGTCACGTGTTCGTCATTCGCGAGTGACATCGTCATCAACGAAATCATGTATCATCCGTCGTCGCAGAATGTGCGCGAGGAATACATCGAGTTGCTGAATATTGGCACGAATAGTGTGCCATTACGCGGCTGGAGCGTGAGTAAGGGGGTTGATTTCACGATTACGAATGATGTGGCGCTGGCGCCGAACGCTTACCTGGTGATAGCGGCGGACCTGGCGGCGTTCCAGGCGAAATATCCGTTGGTGACCAATGTCGTCGGCGGGTGGACGGGCGTATTGGCCAACGGCGGCGAGGAAGTGGAAATTGAAGATGCTGCGGGAAACAATGTGGATAGTGTCGTGTACGCGAACGAAGGGGACTGGGCGTTGCGGCAGCGCGGACCGTTATTTGCGAACAATCATCGCGGTTGGGTGTGGCTCGCGGAGCACGATGGACTGGGTCGGTCGCTCGAATTGATCAATCCACGGACATCGAACAACTCAGGCCAGAACTGGCTTTCGAGCACAAACTTCAACGGCACACCTGGCCGGCCGAATTCGGTCGCGCGGGCAAATATCGCGCCCAGCATTGAAGACGTGCGACATTCACCCGCAATCCCGAGCTCTACTGATGCAGTGACGATCACCGCAACGGTGAAGGATGAATCGGCCGCGGGGCTCACAGTGACTTTGTTTCGGCGCAACGCAAGCTCGATCACGCCGCCGCCGTTTTCGTCGCAGCCGATGTTCGACGACGGCCAACATAACGACGGCTTAGCGGGGGATTCGATTTATGGGGTGGTGTTGCCGGCGCAATCGAATCTTGTGGTGATTGAATTTTATGTGCAAGCGGCGGACGGGCAGGGGAGCACGCGCACGTGGCCGGCCGCGGCTCAACAGGTGGATGGGTCATTCGCGCAAACGGCAAACGCTTTGTATCAGGTGGACGATAGCGTTTACGTGGGCGGGCAACCCATGGTGAAGCTGGTGATGACTGAAACGGAGCGAGTGGAGCTGGCGGGTTTTGACATTCGGCAAACGGACGCGCAGATGAACACGACGTTCATTCATCGGGATGCCAACGCGACACAAGTGCGATATAACTGCGGGCTCCGCATCCGGGGCGCCGGCAGCCGAAACGCGGCGTTCCCGAATTATCGTCTGAATATCCCGAACGACCGCGTGTGGAAGGATGTGACAGAAGTGAACCTCAACGCGCAATTCGCGTATTTGCAGGTGCTCGGGTCGGCGGTGGCGCAACGGTCGGGGTTGCCGGCGGCGAATTCGCGCGCGGTACAGGTGCGGGTGAATGGGCGAAATCTCGTGCCAGGCACGGCGCCTTATTACGGGACGTACGCGTTGATGGAAGTGATCAACAAAGATTATGCGGCGAACCATTTCGCGTTGGACCCGGGGGGCAATATTTATCGCGGATCGAGCGGGCAGCACGCCGCGCGACTGGACTATTTGGGGACCAATTCGCAGGATTATATCAACGCGGGCTACAGCAAGGCTTCCAACTCCAGCGACAATGATTGGACCGATTTATTCCGGCTCACCCAGGTGCTAAGCACTGAGCCGGATGCAACGTATGCGCAACGGCTGCGCGAAGTCGCAAATGTGGACTTGTGGATGCGCTACTTTGCCTTGTTTACGTTGCTGCAATCGATGGAGACTTCTCTCGGCACGGGGCGCGGCGACGATTACGCCATGTATCGCGGTGCGCAGGACATGCGGTTCATCCTGTTGCCGCACGACCTTGACACGATTTTCGGGGGCGGGGATACGCCGGTGGGGCCGACGGCGAGCATATTCCGCATGGTTCCAGTGGTGAACCAAGCGATGCAACCCAACCCGGCCGCGAACGTCGCCATCCTGAACCGTTTCATGCTGAATCCGGATTTGGTGCCGGCATACTTCAGCGAACTGAAGCGGTTGATGGATTCAGTGTTTTCACCGAGCGAACTGAACCCGTTGATTGATCAGTTGCTGGGAAGCTTTGTGCCCGCGGCGACATTGACTGGGATTAAGGATTTCGCGGTCGCGCGGAATGCCAATGTGCTCGGGCAAATGTCGCTCGTATTGACCGCGAACAGCCCGCTGCCGCTGAACAACGGTCTTCCCCGCACAACGGCGGGATTCATAACACTGACCGGGCGGGTGGATGCTATCAACACGCGCTTTGTGCGAGCGAATGGGACACTGGCGAGCATGAGCGCGTGGCAAGGGGCGTGGGGGATCACGAACCTTCCTGTGCGACCGGGCATCAACCGAGTGTTGGTGCAGGCATTCGGGGCGGCCTCAAATGAAGTGGGTCGCACGACCATCGACGTATGGTACGACGATGGTTCTGTGGTGAACGTCGCCGGCACTATCGCCGGCAGTGCGACCTGGAGAGCGATCGACGGTCCGTTC
>DATENK010000493.1:0-2233 GCA_035275085.1 Verrucomicrobiia bacterium
CATCCCGATTACAAAGCGAAATATTTTGGCGATCTGCGTGCCCGCGACGCGGCGTATCATCAAGGCACCGTTTGGGCCTGGCTGATCGGACCCTTCATCGACGCATGGCTGCGCGTCTATCCTGATGACCACAAAGGCGCGCGCAAACTGCTGGAAGATTTCGCGCCGCATCTCAATGAAGCGTGTGTCGGTTCCATCAGCGAAATTTTTGATGCCGAGACACCGTTCACACCACGCGGTTGCATCGCCCAGGCGTGGAGCGTGGCCGAAGTCCTGCGCTGCTGGGCAAAAACTGATCCCAAGCCTCAGGGGTAATCAGCCTTGCCCATTCTTTTGGGGCGCTTCTTTTTCAACTGCCGCAATGTGCAACCCCGAAACGGTGACGCTGCTTTCATCGTCGAACCAAATTACAACCCGACTTCCCTGCGGGTTTGTACCTGCATGATCAGCACTCGGCACGCGATAGCGCATGCCACTGCCAGCCACTATCGCGAACGGCTCAAAAGGCGCCGCCTGTAAGTGCTGACGTATTTCGGCAATCATGCCTATCAAACATTAACGAATATAATGCCGGCCGGCAAGCGTCGCTCAACCATGGTTCACGCGTGAATGGCGCGGCCATCCGCGGCCAGCGCCGCTTCCTTCAGGGCTTCAGCGAGGGTAGGATGCGCGTGCGGCGTGCGGGCGATATCCTCAGCACTTGCCGAGAACGCGATGGCCGCGGCGGCTTCGGCGATGAGGTCGCCAGCGCGGGCACCGATGATGTGAACGCCTAAAACGCGGTCGGTCGATTTGTCCGCGAGAATTTTGATTTTGCCTTCCACTTGCCCCAGAGCAAGCGCGCGGCCGTTCGCGCGAAAGGGGAACATCCCTTTCTTGTACTCGATGCCAGCCGCCCGAAGTTCCTCTTCCGTTTTGCCGACGGAAGCGATTTCGGGCTGCGTGTAAACGATGCCGGGAATCGCGTTGTAATCTACGTGGCCATACCCCTTCACGATGTGCTCCACACAGGCAACGCCTTCTTCTTCTGCCTTGTGTGCGAGCATGGGACCGCGAATTACATCGCCAATCGCATAGACGCCCGGCGCACTTGTGGCAAAATGTTCATTGACCTGGATGCGGCCCTTCTCATCGAGCCTAACTTTGACCGACTCCAATCCGAGGTTCTGCGTGTTCGGTTTTCGGCCGACCGCGACGAGCACTCGATCGCAGACGACGGGTTCCGCGCCTTCGACTTCGACCACGCAACTCGCCCCTTTCACAAACGCCGCGCGCACTTTTGTTCTGAGCCGGAATTCAATCCCTTGCTTCTGGAACAGCTTCTGTGCTTCCGTCGCGATCTCGGCATCCATTCCAGGCAGAATCCGGTCGACATATTCGAGAACAGTGACTTTGGCTCCAAGTCGCCGCCAAACCGAACCCAGTTCGAGGCCGATGTACCCGGCGCCGATCACCACGAGGTGATTGGGAACAGAATCGAAAGCCAATGCTTCGGTGCTGGAACAGATGCGCGCGCCATCCAAGGACATGTTCGGCAACGATGCCGGCACGCTACCGGTCGCGATGATGATGTTCTTGGCTCTAATCTCCGTTCCGTTATCCACCAGCACACGGCTAGGACCATCCAGTCGCGCGGTGCCGCTATAACGTGTGATTTTGTTTTTCTTGAATAGGAACTCGACGCCTTTCGTGAGCGTCGAGACCACCTGCTCCTTGCGACGCATCATCGCTCCGAGATCAAGCTCGACGCTGCCCAGTTTGACACCATGCTTTGCAAAGTCGGATTGTGCTTCGCGGAATCGTTCGCTCGATTCCAGCAATGCTTTGCTGGGAATGCAGCCGATCCGCAAGCACGTGCCGCCGAGCGCCGCCTCCCGGTCGATGCAAGCCACATTCAGCCCCAGTTGTGCGGCGCGAATCGCCGCCACATATCCACCCGGGCCCGCGCCGATCACCACTAAATCATGTTCCACAACAGCCATGCTTCACCAAGCTTCAACGCTTCAGCGCAACTGGCAACAAACATTTGTCGCTCGACGCAGCGGATTGCGGACTGTGAAATGCCTCGAGCATTTATGCGCAAGATAAACACCAACAACATCGTTGAAGAAACCTGGACCTCGCCGAAAGGAAAGTTCGCCGGCGGCTACAAAGGCGTCTCCGAGGCTTTGGGCCGCAAACCGCATTCCACCGATTTGAAGGAGCGCCATCCCTTCGATGTCGAGATTTCCAA
>DATENK010000494.1:0-5616 GCA_035275085.1 Verrucomicrobiia bacterium
CTCTCCAGAACGATATTATTAGTCGAGGACAACGAAGACGATATCTTTGTCATGCAACGTGCGCTGAAGCTCGCGCACAATTCGAATCCCCTTCAGATCGTGACCGATGGACAAAGGGCGCTTGACTATCTTTCTGGGGAAGGTGAATACGCGGATCGTGAAAAGTTTCCCTTGCCATTTATTATTTTCCTTGACCTTAAGCTTCCCTATGTCGACGGCTTCGAGATTCTCGCCTGGATGCAACTGCGCTCCGAATTGAGTTCCATCGTTGTCATCGTTCTTACCTCTTCCGCTGAGGAACGGGATCACCAAAAGGCTTATGCCGTCGGCGCAAGGTCTTACCTGGTCAAGCCGCCAACGCCTCAGGCCCTGGAGGATGTTTTTAATTCGTTGAAAAGTTATTGGTTGGCTAAATCCGATGTTATCCCGCTATCCACCAATGGAATGAAATAACGCCGCGTAAGAGGGCATCCCAGCCATAGGATCACTCTATTCGCGAACTGGTGGGCACGTGTTTTAGCTCGGCTTGGAGCCGACTTCTCGAAATCCTGTGTTGTGGCTCCCGCAACAGGAATGCCGTTGGACTTCAAGGTTTTTCTGAGGATTTCTTAGGGGTTTCCACGAGATAACGGAATTGCCAAACGATGGCGAATATGCATTCATTACACGATACCCAATAGCGGTGTGAATTAATCGTGAAGAGCTTTCGTCTGTTTGACCCGGGGCTCAGAGCGAGATTGGTCTTGCTCGTCTGCGCGCTGGCAGTCTGTCTGTCTGCACAGGGCGCTATTCCCACGATTACCCAACAACCGCAGCGCACGAACGTCGTTGCCGGAGACAATGCCATTTTTGAAGTCGTGGCCAGCGGGACGGCTCCCCTCGCCTATCAATGGCGCATGGCGGGGACGAACCTGCCGAATCGCACGAGTCCGACGCTGCTGTTGACGAACGTGCAGAGCAGCCAGGCGGGCGGATACCAGGTGGTGGTGTCGAACGCGGAGGGTTCGGCGACGAGCGTGGTGGCACAACTGAGCATTCGCGCCCCGAACACGTCGATTTACCTGACGCCGCCCGGCGGTTGGACGTACCGCTTCAACGGGGACGCGATAGCGACGCTCGGGTCGGCTGCGCTGGATGGCACCTGGAACCATGACAACGGCTCGGACGCGTGGGCGGGAGATTGGCGCGGGGTCGATAATCCGCCGGCGGGCGGGTTAAGCATCACGAACGGGATCCTGACGATGGAAGACGTGGTGGTGAGCGGCGCGAACAATGACAATCGGCGGCTCTATTTCACGCATGTGCTCTCGCAGGACACCTTAACCAACGCGAATACAATTTTAAGCGATGGCGTAACGTTCACCTTTCGCGCGCGACTCACACCGCCAACGGACCCGCTGGTGGAACTCACGAATGCGCCGAATGGGTTCATCAACGTGGCGGACGGCAAAGGCATGATCGGGATGCGGCAATCCGGTTCGAGCGGAATGATCATTTCGTTCAGCTTGAACATGGCGTCGGAGGATACGAACGCCACGACGATGTACGATTTTCCTGCGGCGGGGCTGCACATGAATAACCTGAACGGAAACGTTCGGACGGACAGAGTGGACCCCGGCGAAGCGGGAACGGTAAACGTGTTCCCGATCGATCCGACGGCATTCCACGAATTTTGGATCACCGTGCAGGACAATGGGAGCGATCCGGGGACGCATCGCGTTTCGGTGTATGCGGATGGTTCGACAAACGCGGCCATATTTAACGTGACGGCGGGCATCGGCGCCGATGGATCGCCAATCACGAATTACATGGCGATTGGTTTGCCCAGCGCGGTGCAGCGCGGGGCGTTCGATCTGGATTGGGTGGGCTACAAGCAAGGGGTACACATTCCACAGCAAGCGGACGTGCCGGTGGAGATTACGACGCAGCCCGCGAATCAAACCGTCAACGAAGGGCAGCCGGCTACGTTTACCGTGTCTGCAACAGGAACGCCGCCGATCACGTATCAGTGGTCGCGGAACGGCACAAATATTCCCGGCGCGACGGACGCAACCTACACAACCAGTCCGCTATTCCCGCCCGATAACGGCGCCATTTTCCGCGTGCAATGCCAGAACTCCGCCGTGAGCATCACCAGCGATCCAGCGACGGTAACGGTGATCACAGACACGAACCCGCCAACGCTGGTGAGCGCAGCCAGCTTGAGCGGGCAAACGATCGGCCTTTGCTTCAGCGAACGCGTGGCTACCTCCAGTGCGCAGAGCAACGCAAACTACATCGTGAACAACGGCGCGGTGACAGTGACTTCCGCAACGCTGCGCACGAATGCGAACAACACGACCGTGCTGTTGCAGGTGACCGGGTTGTCCTCGCTGGCCGGAACAGTGTTCACAGTGCGCGCGACAAATATTTTTGACGCGTCGTTCACGGGAAATCGCGGCGGCGGAACAGTGCAAGGCGTGGTGCATGGTTTGGCGGCGACGAACATCGGCGCGGCGAACGGGGCAACGTTTACCTGCGCGAGCAATCGCTTCGAGATGGCCACGGGCGGGGCGGGATTGGGCGGCACGGCCGACGCGTTTCATTTCGCATCGTTGTCGCGCACGAACGATTTCGATGTGCGCGTGCGCCTGGCGCAATTGACCGGGACGAATGCGAATGGGCAGGCGGGTTTAATCGCGCGAGTGGACCAGACGGCGGGAAGCCGAACGGTGAACGCGTTCGCGACGCCCTTGCCGGGCGACAATGCCTATCACGCAACGTTTCGGAGCAGCACCGGTGGCGCGACAGCCGCGTGGCTGGGCGGTTCGGACAAAGCAGGCGTGCCGCTGCCGAACGCCTGGATACGGCTGACACGGGCGGGAGATATTTTTACGGCGTATTGCGGGACGAACGGCACCGATTGGCAATTGTACGCGCAACTCACGCAATCGCTGCCAGCCACGTTGTTGGTGGGGATCGCGGGCGCGAACCTTGCCGATTCGGTGATGGACGAGCTTATTTTTATTCCGCCGCCGACGATCATTACTCCGCCCTCAAACACGATTGCGACGAACGGGGACACCGTGACCTTTTCGGTGCTAGCGACGAGTAGAGGGGAGATTGGCTATCAATGGCGCTTCAACGGCGGGGACCTGCCGAATCAAACGAACGCGACGCTGGTGCTCGCGAATGTGAGCCCAAGCCAGGCGGGCACCTACGATGTGCGTGTGTTCAACGGGGGCGGATCGGTGGTAAGCGCGCCCGCAACGCTTACCGTGCGCACGCTGGATTACGGCGACGCACCGGCGCCTTATCCTACGTTGTTGTCGAACAATGGCGCGCGGCACGTGCTTGTGCCCGGTATTCGGTTGGGCGCGACGGTGGATTTTGAGTTGAATGGAGCGCCGAGCGCGAATGCGAACGGCGACGATCTCAATGGCTCTGACGATGAAGACGGCGTAAATTTTGTTTCGCCGTTGTGGGTGGACCAGACCGCGACGATCGAAGTGGTGGCGTCCACGAACGGCGTATTAAATGCGTGGATCGATTTCGGAGCGGATGGCAGCTTCGCACAGCCGCAAGACCATATCTTCACGGATTACGCGTTGGAGCCGGGGACGAATCTGTTGAGCTTGATTGTGCCTTTCGATGCGGTAGGAACGAACACGATCGCGCGATTTCGTTTCAGCACGGTGGGCGGACTCGGCCCCACGGGAATCGCGCCGGACGGTGAAGTAGAAGATTACGGGGTGACGATCGTTCCGGTGGCGGACCTTTCGGTTGCAGCAGCGGATTCCCCCGATCCGGTGGCGGTCGGCAGTAATCTTACATATCAAGTGACGGCTCGGAACGTGGGACCGGCGATCGCCACACACGTGACGGTGACCAACCGGTTCAGCGCGGCCGTGGATTTTGTTTCCGCAACGAGCACGCGCGGCACGTGCGTGAACAACGCGGGGATCGTCAATTGCGCGATCGGCGATCTCGGGTTGAGCAGCAACGCGACGATTACGATTGTGGTGCGTCCCCAAGCATCGGGAACGTTGACGAGCACGTTTGGGATTTTTGCGGACCAGCCAGACCCAAACACGGGCGATAACTTCACGGTCAGCAGCACGACGGTGGAACTGGCGCCGAGTATCACGGTGCCGCCCGCGAGCCTGACGGTGACGCAACACAATACCGCGACGTTTAGCGTGACGGTCGGGGGGACGGCGCCGCTGCGCTATCAATGGTTTTTCAATGGCACAGCGGTGGCAAGCAATGGCACGAACGCGACGCTGACAATTGCGGACGCGCAAAGCACCAACCAGGGAAATTATCAGCTCCGCATCACGAATCGCGTGGGAGGCGTGATGAGCCCCGTGGTGACACTCACGGTATTAGACCCGCCAACCATCAGCCAGCAACCGCAAAGCCGGACGAACCTTGCGGGCAGCACAGCCACTTTCACTGTTGTAGCGCAGGGCACACCGCCATTGTCCTATCAATGGTTTTTGAACGGCACAACTTCTTTGAATGGCGAGACGAACTCTTCCCTAACGCTCACGAACGTGCAAAAATCGCAAGCGGGCACTTACTCGGTGCGCATTGCGAACGCCGCGGCCGTGCTGGATAGCGCGGGGGCGGTGCTGACGGTGATCGAGATGGATTTTGGGGATGCGCCGGCGCCATTCCCGACAATGCTGGCACAGAACGGTGCGCGGCATCGGATCGTGCCGGGATTTTATTTGGGGAGCGGCGTCGACTTCGAACCCGACGGCCAGGCAAATGACGGCGCCGACGAAGACGGAGTTGTGTTTCGCAATGGTTTGTTAATCGGGCAGAGTGCGCGCATTGAAGTCCTGGCTTCCAGCAACGGCGTTTTGAACGCGTGGATAGACTGGAATGGAAATGGCAGTTGGGCAGACGCGGGCGAAAAAATCTTTAATGATCAGGCGTTAACGGCCGGCACGAACGTCCTGAGTGCAACCGTGCCGTTGAGCGCGCAATTGGGTGTTCGCGCGGCGCGTTTCCGGTTGAGCACAGCCACGGGGTTGTCCTTCACCAACGAAGCGCTGAACGGAGAAGTCGAGGATTACCAGGTGACTGTGCAGCCGGCGGTTGACTTGCGGGTCGGGCTAACGGCGGCTCCGGGCACGGTGGGTCTCGGCAGCAACGTAGTGTACACTATAGGTGTAACGAATGCAGGGCCGTCCGCAGCGAGCGGCGCGGTGTTGACGAGCAGCCTTCCCGCGAGCGTTACGGTGATCTCGCTGCCGGCGGGTTGCGCAAACCAGAGCGGTATTATTTCGTGCAACCTGGGGAGCTTCGCTTCCGGAACATCTTCAAACCTGACGATCACCGCCCGGCCAAACGATACCGGCGATATCACCAACCTTGTAACCGTTTCATGCGTTGAACCCGACCCGAATCCGACAAACAATGTCGCGCAATCGGTCGTCAGCGTATTGGAATTTCCGGCCATTACGGCGCAGCCGCAAAATGTTACAATCGTCAGTGGTGATTCGGCATCGTTTCAAGTCGACGCGACGGGGACGGCGCTCCGATATCAATGGACATTTAATACCGGAGACATCACTGGCGCGACGAATTCGACGTACGTGATCAACCCCGCCGGACCTGCAAACCAGG
>DATENK010000495.1:0-2134 GCA_035275085.1 Verrucomicrobiia bacterium
AAGGATGCCTGGTGTGAGATCGTCGAAAAATGCCAGGACGCGGGCTGCGATTCGTTCGAACTAAACTTTTCGTGTCCGCACGGCTTGCCCGAACGCAAAATGGGCGCAGCCATGGGCGAAAATTCAGAGATTGTCGAAGAAGTGGTTGGTTGGGTGATGTCGGCGGCCAAGAAACCGGTCTGGGCGAAAATGACGCCTAATGTCACGCGCATCACTGATCCGAGTCGGGCCGCATTCCGTGGGGGTTGCGAGGGCGTCAGCGCGATCAACACGATTCGAAGTGTGATGAGCGTTAATCTCGATACCCTTCGGCCGGAGCCTAGCGTCGAAGGTTATACCACGCCCGGCGGTTATTCCTGCAAGGCCGTTAGGCCAATCGCTCTACGTATGGTGATGGAGATCGCCACCATGATTCGACGCGAATTTCCCGGCAAAAGCCTGTCGGCCATCGGCGGTGTCGAGACCGGAGGTGACGCCGCGCAGTTCATCTTGTTAGGCGGCGATACCGTGCAGGTTTGCACCGGTGTTATGAAGCACGGATACGACATGGTTAAACGCATGTGCGACGAGTTGCTCGCGTTCATGGAAAAACACAAATTCCAAACCGTGGCCGATTTCAAAGGCAAGAGTCTGGATTATTTCACGACCCACGCCGAGTTGGTGCGGATGCAAAAGGAACGCAAAGAAAAACAAAAAGCCGCAGCCGATGAAGCGGCTGCGAAGAAGATGGTAAAGGCCGACAGCGAATGGAGTGGCGACGATTTCGTGAAACAATCGGACGCTTTGGCGCGCTGATGGATTAGCCAGAGGCTAAATTGAAACCCCAAACCCCAATCACCAAACCTCAGGGAAGGTCCAAACACCAAGCTTTAAACCGCAACCGAAGTTCCGGTGCTTTTAAATACCGCGATGATCCGAGCGGCGTTTGGATACTGAATGAAGAGCCAGGTACGAACGGCAAGCAAAGACATCCATTTGATCTGGAGGAACGCACGGCTCGGTTCGGCGAAGCCATCGTCCGCTTTTCCAAGAAGATCCCCCGTGACCCAACGAATAATCGGTTGATCGACCAATTGGTTGGCTGCGGAACCAGTGTCGGGGGAAATTATTGTGAGGCTGATGAACGCGTCTCCAAGAAGGATTTTCGCCATGTAATCGGGCGATGCGCGAAAGAAGCAAAGGAGACAAAGTTCTTTCTACGGATGGTTGCCGCTGCAGAACCAAAACTGGCGGATGAGGCGCGCGAGCTCTTTTCCGAAGCCAGGCAGCTTCACCTGATATTCGCAAGCATCTACCGAAAATGAAGGCGCTCACGATATTGCAGCGGTATAGGTCCGTTGGAATTTGGAGATTGATGCTTCCCTGGGTATTGGGGTTTGGTGCTTGGTGCTTATGAATCCTGTTCGCGCTTTCATCGACGGTAAATGGCGTGAAATTTCCGGAGTTGAAAAGACTCCGGTTTACAATCCCTCACGCGGAGAAGTGATCGCGGAGGTGCCGTTGTGCACGAAGGAACATGTCGATGAGGCGGTCGAGTCCGCGCACGCGGCGTTTCCGGCCTGGCGGGACACGCCGCCGGTGGAGCGCGCACGTTTGTTCTTCCGCTACCGCCAGTTGGTCGAAGAAAACTTCGACAAGATTTGTCAGAGCGTTTCGCGCGAACATGGCAAAACGCTGGCTGAAGCTCGCGGCAGTGCCTATCGCGGAATCGAGAACATCGAATACGCATGCAGCATTCCCACATTGCTTATGGGCGACACGCTGGAAAACCTCGCGCGGGGCGTCGATTGCGAAACCGTCCATCAACCGTTAGGCGTATGCGTCGGGATCACGCCGTTTAATTTTCCGGCGATGGTGCCGATGTGGATGTTTCCGCTCGCTCTGGCCTGTGGTAATACTTTCGTCCTCAAGCCGAGTGAAAAAGTGCCGCTCACGGCGCTGTTAATCATCGAGCTGCTTGATAAAGCAGGATTGCCGAAAGGCGTGCTGAATGTCGTGCCCGGCGGGCGCGAGTCGGTCGATGCACTGCTCACCCACCCTAAAGTCAGAGCCATTTCATTCGTGGGCTCGTCACCCGTCGCGAAACATATCTACGAGACAGGGACGCGGCACGGCAAACGCGTGCAGGCGAATG
>DATENK010000496.1:0-3212 GCA_035275085.1 Verrucomicrobiia bacterium
AGGACCGCGATCAGGGCGACGCATTTCTCCAACGCCTGGAAAAATTTCTGCGCGAGAAGGTTGACCCGGACGCGATCGATCGCACCGGCGAGATTCCGGACGATGTCATCAAAGGCATGGCTGAGATGGGTGCGTTTGGTATCAAAATCGGCACGCAATACGGTGGCCTTGGCCTTTCGCAGACAAATTATTCGCGCGCCGCCATGTTACTCGGCAGCTATGACGGCAGCCTTACGGCCTTGATCTCGGCGCACCAATCCATTGGCGTACCGCAACCGCTCATCATGTTTGGCACCGAGGACCAGAAGAAAAAATATCTCCCGCGGGTGGCCAAGGGCGAAATTTCGGCCTTCGCTCTGACCGAGCACGACGTTGGTTCCGATCCGGCGACGATGAAAACTGCCGCCGAGCCGACGCCCGATGGGCAATATTTTATCCTGAACGGCGAAAAGTTGTGGTGCACGAACCTGATCAAGGCCGGCATCCTCGTCGTCATGGCCAAGACACCGCCCAAGGTCGTCAATGGCAAGTCGCGCAATCAGATCACTGCATTCATCGTGGACATCAACACGCCGGGTGTTGAGATCGTGCATCGCTGCCGGTTCATGGGTTTGAAGGCGCTTTACAACGGGGTGGTGCGCTTCAACAACGTGAAGGTGCCGCGCGAGAATATTTTGTTCGCTGAAGGCAAAGGTCTTCGCGTAGCGCTGTCGACGCTGAACACCGGTCGCCTCACTTTGCCGGCTGCGTGCGTTGGGCTCGGAAAGCGCTGCCTGGCAATCGTCAAAAAATGGGCGAATGAACGCGTGCAATGGGGCGCGCCGATCGGCAAACACGCTGCCATCGCCGAGAAAATCGCTAAGATCGCCGCCAACACATTCGCGACGGAATCTATGGCGCTGTTCACGTCAAGCATTGTCGATCGCGATAAGAAAGCCGACATCCGCATCGAAGCCGCCATGGCCAAACTGTGGGGCACCGAAGCCGCATGGCACGCGGCCGACGAAACCATGCAGATTCGCGGCGGCCGTGGCTACGAGACCGCCGATTCATTGAAGGCCCGCGGCGATGCGCCGGTCCCAGTCGAACGCCTGATGCGTGATTGCCGCATCAACACCATTTTCGAAGGGTCCAGCGAAATCATGCGGTTGTTCCTCGCTCGCGAGGCTCTCGATCCGCACCTGAAAGTAAGCGGCGCCGTCCTGAATTCCCAATTGCCTTTCGGTCAGCGCGCCAAAGCAGCCCTGAAAGCTGGCCTTTTTTACGCGGCATGGTATCCGCGGCAATGGCTGCCGTCATTCAGCGGCCTGCCGTTTGACGTGAACGGTAAACTCAAGGGGCACCTGAAATATGTCGCTCGCAACAGCCGCCGTCTCGCGCGCCGTCTTTTCCACGCCATGGTCAAGTTCGGTCCGAAGCTGGAACGCGAGCAGGTTCTCCTCGGCCGGTTCGTGGATATTGGCACCGAATTATTCGCTATGGCCGCGACCTGTTCCCGCGCGCATGCCTTGACCCGAGGCGCCTCTCCGGCGAAATGCGCCGAACTGACATCGCTTGCGGACTACTTTTGCACTTCGGCGCGCCTGCGCATCGAACATTACTTCCACGGCCTGAACAATAACGCCGATGCAAAAGGCTACCGCCTCGCTCAACACCTCCTCAAAGAAGACGTTTCCGCCCTGACGGACGGGATTGTGAAGGTGTAGGGATCTAAAGACTAACAGATTCGAAGCATTCCTGCCCTCCGGATCAGGCAGGTTGCAATCCCGCCCGCCTATGAAGGCATAGCTTCCGCCTGTCATTGCGCTCGCCTTTCAAACACGGAAGCGTAAAAACTGAAGGCAATCTGTTAAATCTATGAGAACAAAACCTTCGGTTTCCCGCCGCAAGTTTATCCGGACCGGCGGAGTAGTAGCAACGGCGTTTACCATCGTGCCGCGGCACGTGCTGGGTGGGGCGGGATTTGTTCCACCAAGTGAGAAGATTACTGTCGCCTACGTCGGCTGTGGCACGCAGGGACTGAGGGAGATGTTGAGAATGGTGGTGATGCCGGAGCTGCAAATTGTGGCCGTGTGCGACCCGGTCAAAGATGGCCACGACTACGTCGACTTTTCGCGCGACGGCCTTCGCACCGCGATTGCGAATGCTCTGGGCAAACCGGAGTGGAGACGGAATGTGCCAGGCATTCCCGGCGGACGCGCGGTCGGAAAAGAGATCGTCGAAACCACTTACGCCAAACAACGCGCTTCCGAAAAGTTCAAGGGCTGCAATGCCTATGCCGATTTTCGCGAGCTGCTTGAAAAAGAAAATGACGTCAACGCCGTCAAGATCATGACGCCCGACCATCTCCATGCGACGATTTCCATCGCGGCCATGAAAAAGGGCAAGCACGTGCTGATGCATAAACCGCTGGCAAATCGGTTCGATGAGGCGCGACTCGTGGTTGAGACCGCGCGCAAGACAAAGCTTGCTACACATTTTCTTCCCGCCAGCGATGGCGCCCGTATGCGCGGGATTAAGGCGTGGATCGACGATGGCGCGATCGGAAAGCTGCAGGAAGTGCATAATTGGTCGAATCGGCCGATGTGGCCTCAATATCCCACGATCCCAACCGATACACCGCCCCGCCCCGAAGGTTTTGATTGGTCCCTTTGGCTGGGGCCCTCGCTTGAACGGCCTTATCATCCCAACTATACCCATTGCGTCTTTCGGGGTTGGTATGAATTCGGCCTCGGAGCGCTCGCGGATATGGGGCACTACAGCCTGTGGCCCGTGTTTCGAGAATTCGATTTGGATGCGCCGATCGCGATCGAATCCCGACCGGTGCACGCCTGCACGCTCAACGGCAAAGTGGCCGTGACACTCAAAAACGATTACTCCTTTCCGGCGGCGTGCACGATCCGGTTCAAGTTCGCCCCCAAAGGGAATCGTCCGCCGCTCGACCTGTTTTGGTACGATGGGTCACTCAAGCCGCCGACACCGGAGGAATTGGAAGCGGACAACAAAGACTTGCCCGCCGAAGGAATGATGTTTATCGGCGAGAGCGGAAAGATTCTCGCCGGCTTCCGCGGCGAAAATCCACAAATCATTCCCGAGAACAAGATGCGCGATTATCGTGCCGCCAAAAACTTGCCCGCGTCAGCCCCGCAAGATCGTGGTCAGGGACAGGGCCGAAACGACGCCGCATGGGTCGCCGCGTTCAAGGGCGGCAA
>DATENK010000497.1:0-3930 GCA_035275085.1 Verrucomicrobiia bacterium
AGCTCAGTTGGTAGAGCTCCTCAATGGCATTGAGGAGGTCACGGGTTCGAATCCCGTAGGCTCCATTTAGAATCTCATTATCGCCGCCATCGCTTCTCACAAGGATGGCTGGAAGCTCAGCGTCCCTGCGGTAACAGGCGCGTTACTTTTCGCATGCAGCTTGGCAAACGGTTCTCTCCGATTCGATCAGTATGAAAACAATGAATGGCATCCCCGAGAATAATTCTCATCCAAGTGCTAATGGTCAGACAGAAAACCCGGAATCAAGAGTCAGACCTTCGAAAAACCGCATTAGCCGTCGTTCTTTCTTGAGTAAAACAATCGCCCTGGGAGCAGGAACAGTCGGCGCAGGACTTTTAAACAGCGTCCGAGCTCAGACAAGCGCCAGTCTTTCAGCGGGAGACGCGGCACTACTTCGCTTCCCAGCGGCTCTCGAGCTTCTCGAGGCCGACTTTTGGATTCAATACAACGAACTCGGCGGCATCCAGGACGACGAAGTCCCAGGCGGCACCGGAAATAAAGCCTACACCGAGGCCCTGGAGGTTATTGAAGATGAAATGGGCGATTACATTCATGACAACACTGATGATGAGATCACTCATCACCAGTTCCTCAACGCCTATCTGGTCTCCAGGGGAGCGCCTCCTGCAAATCTGGACGCGTTTCGCACTCTGATGGGTAGCACTGCGACGGGAGTTAATCCGGCCAAAATCGGGCATCGACTCACCAACCTGACGCGACTTGACATCGATACCAGCTGGTGGACGCGCTATCGCGACGACAGCCATAACCCGGATCTTGATCCAAACCATGTCTTCCCGCAGGCGGTGCCGAGTCTGAAGGGCAGGCGGCACACGGCCATTCCGCGAACCGATGCCGATACAACCGATCCCAATTTCCTACAGGCGATTGCGAATACTGCGGCGTTCCACTTCCCGACCATCGAACAAGGTGGCAGCAGTCTTTACCCAGCGCTGGCGCAAAGGGCCACCGATGTGGAAGTGTTGCGTATCCTGATGAGCATCGGTCCTACTGAGACCATGCACTTCCAAACCTGGTCGGATGTGGCGGGTAACGCGCCTCCCTTAACGGCTCGTGATCCCGTGACAGGTGTGATGGTGACATTCCCCGATTTGGAGGTGGAAGACGAACTTTTGGACAAGGCCCTGATCATGCCAGAGCCATGTCCGTTCCTAAGTCGAAGCCTTCCCCTTGTTTCGATCATTCGACCGACCAATACTCAGGGCGCTGCCACGGGTACACTGCGCTTCCTAAGAGCCATGGGTCTTTTCATCGGCCAATCGCAAGCGTTTTTCGAATATATGAACCAACTGGCACGAGAAGCCGACGCTGCCAGACGCGGTTTTTGACAGATAGCTACCAACAACACGTTCGAATCGGAGGTAAGGGTTGGAACCCTGCCTTTGGACTCCGAATAGGGAGATTCATTTCCGCCAGCGCCAGCTTGGTTTTCGGATGCGTGGCGGACGATTTTTCTCTTTCATAAGAATGTTTTTCGGGGAACTATTTTCTGTTCTGCGGAAGTTGCGCAACATCGCTAGCCGAGCGGGTTTCCATCTGACGCTGGCCGTTTCATGCACAGAGTAAACTCGATCCTTATGCAGGCGCCGAAGATGATGATCTTCGAAACGGCAGCCAACTTGGAATTGTGGCCAAAAATTTTGCCGCACTACCGCTACATCAAATTTCTGGAGCGCGGGCACGATCGCAATTTGGTGATCATGGCAGCCACGCGTTCAGGCATCCCAATCTCATGGACTTCCGAGCAAATCATCGACCGCGACAAGTTTGAAATTCATTTTCATCATTTGAAAGCCTGGACGAAGGGGATGCGCGTCGTTTGGACATTTTCCCAAACCCCTGCTGGTGTGTTCGTAGCGATTGCACACGATTTGCGGTTTCGTGTTCCCCTGCTTGCGCCAATCATGAATGCAATCATCGGCGATTTTTTCATCCGCAACGTCGCCAACAAAACCTTGCACTGCATGAAAGCCTACGTGGAAGCAAGGGCGGACAAGGTCGCTGCATGAATCGAAGACGCGCGGTCATCACCGGTATCGGGCCAATAACATGCATCGGCACCGGCGTGAACAGGTTTTGGGATGGGATCCTGGCGGAAAAGAGCGGGATCGGCAGCATCACAAGCTTCGATCCGAGCGTGTTCCGTGTCCGATGCGCGGGCGAAATCCGCGATTGGAATGCCGAAGAATACTTTTCACCGCACCGCCTGAAACGCCTCGATCGTTACGCTCAATTCGCAGTCGTGTCTGCAAAGCTCGCGCTGGAGGACGCATGCATCGAGGTTTCTCGCGACAAGCCGCAGGATCGCATGGGGGTTAGTTTCGGCACCGCGCTTGGCGGCGTCTGCAAAGCCGAGGAACAATATATCCGGTATCTAAAGAAAGGCGCGCGCGGCGTCCAACCTACTCTGGCTGTCCAAGTCTTCGGTGGTTCGGCGCATTCGAATATTGCAATCGAATTCGGCTGCCGCGGCGTTGGCACGACGAATTCAAACAGTTGCGCCAGTGGCACAGTGTCGGTCGGCGAAGCGCTGCGTTACATTCGCGACGACTTTGTAGACGTAGTTATAGCCGGAGGAGCGGAAGCGCCGCTGACTGCTATAACGATCGGTGCCTTTGACATTATCAAGACCATGAGCCGATGGGCGGGCGACCCCGCTTTGGCGTCTCGCCCATTTGATGCGTTGCGGGATGGATTCGTCATGGGCGAAGGCGGCGCTTCGCTCATTATCGAGGAGCTCGAACACGCGCGCGCGCGCGGCGCACATATCTATGCGGAAGTGCTGGGGTACAGCTTAAACAACGACGCGTTCCACATGACTACGCCGCTGCCGACTGGCGAATCGTGCATTCGCGCGATGCGTGAAGCCCTCGCGGACTCGCAATTGCCGCCTGACCAGATCGATTACATCAACGCGCATGCCAGTTCTACGCAGCTTAACGACAGCGCTGAGACGGCATCGATTAAGCAGGTATTCGGCGATCACGCACGACGTATTCCCGTAAGCGGCACCAAAGGCTATTACGCGCATCCACTGGGCGCGACCGGCGCGATCGAAGCTGCGCTTTGCGCACTTTCGTTGGATCGGCAATGGGTTCCTCCAACCATCAATTATCAAAATCCCGATCCAGCGTGCGATCTCGACGTAGTGCCAAACCGTGGCCGGGCTGCTGCCTTGAATTACGTGATGAGCAATTCATTCGGCTTCGGCGGCATCAATGCGTCCGTCGTCATGGGGCGGCTTCGCGATTAATTTACGAAGCTGCGCTGAAAACAGCGTACGCCCTGGCACTTGGAACGTAGCAAAGTTGTAGCGTCCGCTGTCCTCAGCGGACTAAGTCCGGCCGATTCTCGCGGGTGCGTTTAATTGCCTGCTCTTTGTGCCATTTCGCGATTTCAGAGTGATTTCCGGAAAGTAAAACATCCGGAACTTTCCAGCCACGGAAGTCGGCCGGCCGGGTGTACTGCGGCGCTTCCAGGAGACCATTGCTGAAGCTGTCGTCACCGGCGGATTGCTCATGGCCAAGCGCTCCCGGCAATAAACGTACAATTGAATCAACCAGGACAACCGCGGCAATGCCGCCATTCGTCAGCACATAGTCGCCAATCGAAATCTCCAAATCAATCAGGTGTTCGATCACGCGATGATCGACTCCTTCGTAATGTCCCGAAATAATGATGAGATGCGCTTCGTGCGAAAGCTGGTGCGCCATCTGTTGATCGAATCGTCGACCTCCAGGTGACATGAGAATGACTTTCGAGCCAGCTTGTGGCTGTCGCCCTGCGGGCGACGCGGGCGCCTCGCGCAGCGAGGCAGCTACAGCTTGAGCGTCGAGCGTTGGGCGTTGAATGTTGGACGTTTGCTTCTTTAGATCTTCCACCGCTGCA
>DATENK010000498.1:0-3999 GCA_035275085.1 Verrucomicrobiia bacterium
ATATTTCTGCCGGATAATGCGGCAATGGCGCTCGACGCGATTGTTCGCGTCATCTACCGGCGAACGATGTCGCATCGGCTGCTCCTGGAATGGGAAACAGCGGCAGATGCTCACCGGCGCGCGAGAAGTCGGGAACTGCAATTTATTCTCAGCAGGCTTTGGATTCCCGCTGCCTGCGTGCTCCTTTTCGCCGGCGCAACGTCGCGAGGAACCGCGGCAATCGTAGCTGCCGCTCCCTTCCTTCTATTGGGTGCTCTCTTTCCCGTGGCAGTAATGGTGATCAATCGGCCGGCGAAGAGCTGGCGTGGCGGAACGCTCACGTCGGATGATCGCCGATTCCTGCGCGCAGTTGCGCGACGAACGTGGAGATACTTCGATGATTTTGTCGGGCCACAGACCTCCTGGTTGCCGCCTGACAACGTCCAGGAAACGCCAACGCGGGAAATTTTCATGCGCACTTCACCCACCAACATTGGGTTGTCGATGCTGGCGACGGTGGCGGCGAATGATTTCGGCTACATCACCCTCGATAATTTGGTGGAGCGCAATCTCCGCACGCTTGAAACCCTGAGTCGCCTCGAGCGTTTCGAAGGCCATCTTTTTAATTGGTACGACGTGAGCACGCTGGAGCCTTTGCGTCCACGCTACGTCTCCGCCGTCGACAGCGGAAATCTGGTTGCCAGCCTCTGGACATTCCAAACCAGTTGTAATGAGTTGGCCGCGCGTCCTCTTCTGGATGACGCTGCCTTGCGAGGAATAGCGGACACATTAAGCGTGCTCCGCCAAATCGGATCCGACCAGAAAGAAGAACGTCCTTTGCCGTTTCTTCGCTTGGACGGCCTTACCAGGGATCAGCCGGCGAATTTGGAAGAAATCATTTTACGAATAAGGGCCGCTCGACAACTCGCGCAGGATCTTTTGCTCCACTACCGCGGACAGGAGACCGATCCTCGCACTTATTGGGCGCAACAAGTTTCGAAGCAAGTCGCGGCGTGGAACGGTGTCATCGACAAATATCTTCGGCCGGTGGAAATTGTGATGTCGCCGCCCGCGCAATTGATGTCGTTAGGCGAAGCGACGCACGAATCTCGCAGGGAGGCGCTCGCCGCCACATTTTCACTACGAAGCATCGCCGTCGAGGGTATCGCGGGACTGGTGCCGCTGCTTCCTTTTTATCAAAGGCGAAACGACCCCGAAATATCTCGCGACGTGCGCGAGTGGCTCGATCTTCTCGTCACCGAAGTCGAACGTTCACGCCGGAACGCCTCGGAGCAGCTCGCGCAATTGGACGAATTAATCGCTCAGAGCCGGGAGCTGGAAGAGGGCATGGGGCTTCGATTTCTGTACGATGAGGAAAGGCGGATTTTGGCCATTGGCTATCAGGTTGCTGAACGCCGTCCGGACACCTCGTTTTATGATCTGCTCGCAAGCGAAGCTCGCCTGACGAGCTTCCTGGCCATCGCCCGCGGAGAAGTGCCGGTCGAACATTGGTGGGCGTTGAGCCGGCCGTTTGGGTCGGCGTACGGGCGACTGCCGCTTTTGTCCTGGAGCGGGACGATGTTCGAATATTTGATGCCGCTGTTGTTCACTCAAACGCATGAGAATTCGCTGCTTGATCGCGCCTGTTACGACGCTGTGCATTGTCAGATTGTCTATGCCCGGCAGAATCGGGTGCCATGGGGAATTTCGGAATCTGCATTCAGTGCGCTCGACCGACACAACGTTTATCAATACCGAGCCTTTGGGGTACCGGCGCTGGCTTTAAAGCGTGGGCAGGACGAAGACCTGGTGGTTGCACCATATGCCAGCGCGCTTGCTCTCGGTGTCGAACCTGCCGCTGCGATGAAGAACTTGCGGCGGCTGGCGAACCTGGACGATTCGACACTGCTTGGCGATTACGGCTACTACGAAGCAATCGATTATTCGCGCCGCGCGGAACTCGACGGCGCGGCGGGGATCATCATCCACTGTTACATGGTTCATCACCAGGGAATGTCGCTTCTGGCTTATGGAAACGCTTTACATGACAACGCGACGCGGAGGCGGTTCCATTCCGATCCGCGTATTCGCGCCACCGAGCCGCTTTTACACGAACATATCCCCGAACAAATCTTGCCGACGACTGGTGAGGCGCACGAAGAACGGCCCGTGCGGCAGACAATAGCGACGGTTGGCGCTCCTGCCGCAACCCAAACACCGGAGATTGCTTCGCCGCGGATTCATCTCCTCTCCAACGGAACCTGTTCCGTTACAGTAACCAACTCCGGCGGCGGCTACTTGCGCTGGCTGGACCTGGACGTGACGCGTTGGCGCGCCGATGCGACATGCGACGTATCGGGGCTGTTTTGCTACATCCGCGATTTAGAAAGTGGAGCGACTTGGAGCAGCACACATCAACCGGTGAGATTTCCGGAGCGCCGTTACACCTGGAGTTTCACGCCGGACAAAGCCGAGTTTCGGCGACGGAGTGGGCCATGCGAGACGATCACGGAAATTGTTATCTCTGCGGAAGACAATGCGGAAGTCCGGCGAGTCACGTTGGTGAATACGTCGCGCAAACCGTGTCAACTGGAGCTGACCAGTTACATCGAACTCGCTCTGGCGCCGCATCGAACCGATCGTGCACATCCCGCCTTCAACAAGCTGTTCATCGAAACTGAGTGGCTGCCGAATTGCGAAGCTCTTGTCGCCCGGCGCCGTCTGCGCGGTTCCGACGATCGTCCAGTCTGGGCCGCGCACCTCATGGTCCCGGAATCCGTCATCGGAGCGCCTGAATTTGAAACCGATCGGGCCAGGTTTCTCGGCCGGGGTCGAGCGCCGGACAATCCGGAAGCGCTCACGCGTCCCCTAACGAACAGCGTGGGTGCCGTGCTCGATCCGATTTTCAGTCTGCGACGGCGCGTCACGATTCTGCCAAACCAACGATTTCAGTTTGCGCTCGTTACGGTGGTGGCAGATTCGCGCGAAGCGGTTGTTTCGCTGGCAGGACGGTATTCTGAATTTCATACTTGTGCGCGCGCTTTTGAGACGGCGTGGACCCATTCCCAACTTGAAATGCGCCGGCTGCACATTCGGCGCGCCGATGTGCAAACCTTTCAACAACTGGCCGGCCTGATTATCCTTCCACAAGCCCAACTTCGACCGCCGCCGAGCCGTCTCGGGCGCGCCGAAGGGCAGCGAGCGCTTTGGCGACAGGGTGTTTCTGGTGATCTGCCGATCGTCGTTGTCATGATTGGTCATCTCCGTGATATGGAGCTGGTGCGAGAGATATTGACCGCACATACCTTCTGGCATCTGCGCGGCCTGAAGGTCGATCTCGTCCTGGTGAGTGAGGAAGTGGCCAGTTACGAGGAACCATTGACTGATCATCTGCGTCGGCTCACCGAAGCGCAGGCGCACTTGACCGGCGTCGATCAACCAGGCGGCGTATACCTCCGCTCGGCAACAAAAATTACGAAGGAAGAGCTGCTCGCACTTCAAGCGGCTGCACGGATGGTGCTCGTCGCAGCCAGAGGTACATTGCGGCAACAACTTGCTGCGAGCGCCCCGACAGCTGCGAAACCACGTCAGCTAACGCCCGGACGCCAGTTCCGCGAAGAGCCCTCCGCTCCTCTGCCTTTCATGGAACTGAAATACTTTAACGGTCTTGGCGGCTTTACCGAGGACGGAAAGGAATTCGTCATCTATTTGGGGCCGGGCCGACATACGCCGCTTCCCTGGATCAACATCATGGCGAACCCGAAGTTCGGGGCATTGGTTTCCGAGTCTGGCGCTGAATTTGTCTGGGGCCAAAATAGCCAAAACGATCGCCTCACGCCGTGGTTCAACGATCCGATCTGCGATCCGCCGGGAACCGCCATCTACATCCGTGACGACGAGCTTGGCGCCGTGTGGTCCCCAACAGCCAAGCCGATTCGAGAGAAAGATGCGTATCGCGCGCGGCATGGTCAGGGTTACACAACGTTTGAACATAACAGCCATGCGATTGAACAACGGTTG
>DATENK010000499.1:0-2271 GCA_035275085.1 Verrucomicrobiia bacterium
ATCACCTGCGAGCCGACCGTAAAGGCCGCAAAGCGCGCCATGACGAAAGCTTCGCCGCGGTTTGCCGCGGTGATGAGCCCGGTCTCTGATACCTTCGCGGCGACGTCATTGTTGCTCATGAACACGGCGAGTGAGGTCACATCACGGTCGGTTCCGTCCGAGTATTTAGCGCGCACCGTGAGCCGCTGGACCGCCCCGGTGCCGGCCAATACCGCTGCTTTCGGCATGATGTCCACCGCCACGACTTTCGGGACGTTCGTGCCATCGTTCGGCGCGCCATCCTTCAGCCAGGTGAGGATTGTGTTGTACAGCTCGCTGTCCGGTTTGAAACGTTCACCGCCCGTGTGCTGAACAATCCCAAGGCCTTTGTCCAGGATCAGGCTCTCTTCGGGAATGGCCAGGTTGATGCGGCGGCCGATATTCTCGCGCGTCAAGCGATAATAATCACCGTCCGGATCGAACCCGAAAAGCGACAACCGGAAGCCGTCCTTGCCGCGTGCTGAGCCATGGCAGCTCCCGGAGTTGCAGCCAGCTTTCGCGAACGAAGGAATGACATCGAGCTTGAAGCTCACAGACCGCTCCGTTTTGGCGTTTGTGACTACCACCGGCACCGAAACATTGCGACCAGCAAATTTCACGTCCAGTGTCGTTTTGCCGTCCGCCACTGGGTGCAATGTATTTTTGTCGAGCTTCGCCAGCGCCTTGTCCGCGATGGCGAGCGAGGCTTCGGCCGTCACGTCGCGTGTAACGCCATCGCTGTAGATCGCTTGCACTACAACCGATTGGCGGTCGTTCCTGGTTGTCAGATTCACGTCGGGTGGGAACACCGTCAGGTCTGACAAATCGGCGGCACCAGCTGCTAAGGTCGCCAGCAGCAACAAAATTGGAGCGCGGACAGGCTGCCCGCGCGCGGACAAGCTGTCCGCGCTCCAATTACAATCAGACTTCCACAGGCGTCTCATTTTCCTCCCTGTGCCGACGCTACCTTCTTTGGTTCTTCGGCTCCTTTCTTCGGCGGGACCACCCGCAACACACCGCCGGAGGCAATATTGTGCGGGATGGGTTGCTCATGCTCGACGACTTCGACATGGCAAAACAGATTCTTGTGCGAGCCGTTATTACATTTGGGATCCACAGTCACGTTAAAAGTCGCATCTTTGTCGTCTTTCGTGATCTCCACCTCCGGGGCAGTGATCTTATCGGGCAAGCCCATGAGCTTCACCTTCGCTTTTCCTTCGAATGGCTTCTTCTGGTCGAGCTTGCAAACAAGCTTCGCGGATTGTCCCGGGGAGACCGAAACGGTCTCGATCTTGCCCGACACGTACGGTTCGGCAATCTCCAGTTGCGTCAGCGGCGTCGAGACGTAAACAGTGCCGCCGTTCACCGTGGCCGATCCCAGGATAGCGATTTTCCATTTGCGCAGATCGGCGTTCCCGGACGCGTTCAGCGTGCATACCCCATTGCTCGCGCCTTTGGCAATCGTAACGTCCGACGACGAACTGACCCCGGGCGGATTCCAGATCATTTTCAAGTTGATCGGTTCCTCGAACCCGGCATCGCGTATCGCCTTTACGTTCAAGTTCATCGACCCGCCCTGGACCAACGGCACTTTGACCTCATCGATCTCAATTTTGAAGGGCGCAGCCTCGACGACCGCGACATACAATTTATCGGCGCGCGTATGATAATAGTATGTATTATTTGGACCGGAGATAAACTCCATCGCATGCCGGAACGTTCCGCGGACTGGCTTGGCGTCATCGGTGGATTTCGCCGTCAGTTCCATGAGTTTCCCGCTCAAGGGCGCATCCGCGGCGGCTTCAAAGACCACGGGCATTGAATCAACTTTGCCCAGCATGGTTTCGGCCTGCATCTTGATGCCGTCCGGAAGACCTTCCAGCCCCAACGCAAGATCGCCGCTGAAATTCCCACGCGCCGCGCGAATGAGCGTGGCGAACCGATTACCGCGCGGGACAGCGATCCATTGCCGGGTTTGGGAATCGTTGCGCGCCACCTGCGGGATATTCAAAGTCACGTTCGGCGCCGGCATCGTGATCTCGACGCGATAGACGAAGTCCGGCCCGCCTTTCCGAAGCTGATCGGTTATTTTGAGGAAGTAATAACCGTCCTTCGATGGCGTGAACTTAACGGAACTGTCGGGCCCACCGGTATCATCGTTCTGCGCGACTGTGTTTCCCTTTTCATCCATGATGAGCAACACCGAATCGATTGGGGAGCGGATGCGCCGCCCGTAAACGTTCACTTCCAGCG
>DATENK010000500.1:0-6322 GCA_035275085.1 Verrucomicrobiia bacterium
TTTTCTTTTCCCTTTCGTTATTAAGTTGGAAACCAAACTTAAAAAATAGACGCAAGACGGGTCAACGAATTTTATCGTCGGTTGGACAGTGACAGCAGGCAAGCCGAATTGACCCCTGCAGCCGTTTATAATAGGCTTCGGCTGAATGTTTGCGTGTCCTGTTTGTCACGCAGTTCTAGGCAAACAGCATGGGAGGGCGCCGTGCACACGGACCGCAAGTGTCCCTCGTGCGAGAAACCCATGGTCGAGGTGCCCCTCATGCCCCCGCCGGACCCATTGGTGCTGGACGCTTGCAGGTCTTGCCAGTTCGTCTGGTTTGATGCGTCTGAGCTGGAGAAAATCCCTGCGGCACCGCCCCAACCGAGGCCCGAAGATGAGTTTCGCAACCTGCCACCGGAAGCGCGTGAGATGATTGCGCTCCACAAAGTGCAGCAAATGGCGGCGCAAGCGCGACGCGAGGAGACACCCGCGTCGCCGCAGGGTAGCGTTTGGTTGGAGGTTCTGCCCGCCATTGTCGATTTGATCACCTAATCAGTTTTGTCGCGGCCGGATCAGGAGCACCAACACGATCGAGATGAGTGCGACCGATGCGAACACGCTGAAGATGACATTCAATGGCATCTGCCGGTCGCGCATCGCGCCGAATCCCCAATCCGCAAACCCGCCACAACTGATACTGACGAAATTCATAATTCCGTACCCCGTTGCGCGCAGTTGCGGTTGCACGATTTGCGCGAGAATCGGCATATTATTGGAATCAAAAAATCCCCAGCCTAATCCGAACAACGCGAGGAACACGACCGCCACAAATAATGACCCGGCATTGCCTACACCGAACAGCGCCGGAATGATGAAACTCATTCCGATGGCGCTCACATAAATTCGGCCCCGCATCGTTCGCCTTGACCAAACGTCTGCCAGCCAACCCCCAACGAACGCGCCGAGGATCGCAGCCAGCGTCCAGTAAAGTGTCGCCGACACCCCTGCCCTGCCTTGCCCGATGCTGAACTGCTGCTTGAGAATCGCGGGCATCCAGTCCCGCACGATCCAACCGGCCATTGCGGGCAATGTGAAATACAGCACCATCAGGATGAACGAGGCATTCGTCAGCAATTCTCTCCACCTATAATTGGGAGCGGGAGCATGCTCGCGAGCCTCAACCGACGCATCTTTCAAGAAAAACACAAGCGGCAGGGCATAAACGATGCCTGCAACGCCCGCCGCATCGAACGCGAAGCGCCATCCCAGCCTAGGCGCGTCCGCGATGTACCCACTGAAACCGCCTGCGATCACTCCGGCGTAAATCGCCATTTGATGCATCCCCACCGCGCGCGAGCGTGTACGGCCGCTATGATAATCCGCGATCAACGCCAGCGCCGCAGGAATATAAAACGCTTCGCTGATACCCATCAACGAGCGCGCTGCGAGCAGTGCCTTGTACGTAGTGACGTGTCCCGTTGCCCACGTGACGGAGGACCAGACAAACAAGCTTCCACAGATCGTGTACCGCCGGCTGAAGCGATCGGCGACGTAACCGCCAATCGGACTGAGGAATGCGTACACCCATTTGAATTGGCCGAGCATGATCCCCCAATTCGCTTCCGTGCCGATGGTTGGAATGTCAGCCATCACCGAAAACTTCATCGCGGCGAGCATCTGCCGGTCCATGTAATTCAGCAACGCCACCGGCCAAAGCAGGCCGACCACCAGCCAGGCCGTTCTTGCGACGTGGTTGGGCGCGACCGTATCTATGTTCATTTCGGCATGATCGTTATGCGTTTTGGCCCGGAGGTCGATGGGAAACGGGAACCATCCGCGCTTGAATATGGTAAATTGCTTGCAAGGATCAGGTGACATGGCGCGCGCGCTCAAAACATGGGACAAAATTGCAGCAGTAGCGCACGATGTTTTTCGGCGCCATTGGCGGCGCGCGCTGATCGTTCGCGATTGGTTCCGCCTGAACGAAGAAGCGGTCCACCTGCTGCTCGGCGCAATCGTGGGGATTCTGGCTGGGCTTGCCAACTGGCTGTACTTTCTTTCCAATCAATTGCTGCAGCTTTTATTGATGGGTGAAACGGGTGATTTGCTGCACGCCGCATCGAACATCGCGCCACCGTGGAGACGCGTTCTGGTTCCGGCAGTTGGCGCCTTTGCTGCGGGCTTGGTTCTATACTGGGGGCTAAAGCTGCTGCGCAGCCCAGGATTGACGAATCTGTTGGAGGTGGTCGTGGCCGGCAATGGCCGGTTGAGCTTGCGCACCGGCGTCATGAACGCCGTGTCGTCGTTGCTCAGCATCAGCAGCGGCGCATCGATCGGCCGCGAGGGCTTGATTATGCAAATCTCGTCCACGGTGGCGTCGAAGATCGGGCAAGTAGCGAAATGGCCACCGTACCGACTGCGGCTATTGGTGGCCTGTGGCGCGGCCGCCGGGCTGGCCTCGGGTTGCAACGCGCCGATCGCGGGCGCGGTGTTCGCCGCGCAGATCGTGCTCGGGAATTTTTCCATGACCATGTTTGCGCCACTCGTGGTTTCCTCCGTGGTGGCGGCGATACTTTCACGCAGCCTCTTTGGCCTGCGGCAGATGTACCATGCGGCGACTGCAACGTACGATTTCACGCGCTTAAGCGAACTGCCATGGTTCATTTTGCTCGGAATCATTTCGGGATTTTTGGGTGCACTGTTTTTGAAAGCGATGCGCGCAGGCCAGTACCAGATGAATCGCTGGCCGATCCCAATCTACCTGCGGCTGGCGCTCGCGGGACTGATCGTCGGCGCGATTGGAATTTATTACCCGGAAGTGTGGGGCAACGGTTACAGCACGACGAACCACCTGCTGGGGGAAACCCGGCCACAAATCGAGTTTTTGTTTTGGCTGCTGGCCGCCAAATTTTTTGCCACCACCATCACGATCAGCGCGGGCACCGTGGGCGGTGTGTTCACACCCACGTTGTTCCTTGGCGCGAGCCTTGGCAGCCTGTTTGGCTCGATTATCCACCAAAGCCAAATGGGAACATCGCTGCCTACGGGCGCATTCGCGTTGGTCGGGATGGGCAGTTTGCTGGCGGCAACAACGCACTCGCCGCTGTTGGCGATCCTCATGATTTTCGAGCTGTCGCTGAATTATTCGGTGATGCCGCCATTGATGCTCGCGTGTGTGATATCGACCCTCATCGCGCGGCGGCTTTATCCGGATTCGATTTACACCGAGCCGCTGCGGCGCAAAGGCGTCGAGCTGGAACGCGAAAGCGCCAACATCGGCGCGGCGACGGAACTGACAGTTGCGGACATCATGCAACCGCCAGTGCCGCCGGTGCGCGAGAGCACCCGCCTCGCGGAGATCGCGGAACGGTTCCTTACCTCGACGAACAATTTCCTTCCCGTTGTAGATGTCAAAGATCGTTTAGTCGGCATTATCGCGTTGCATGACCTGAAAGAATGGTTGAATTCGGGTCACGAACTGGCGGCAGTAATTGCGTACGACGTGATGCACCCGCCGCCGTACTGCCTCACGCCGAACCAAAAGCTTTCAGACGTTTTGCCGGCGCTGCTCAAAAGCGAATTGCGCAACGTGCCGGTGGTGAACACGCTCGCCGACCAACATCTGGTCGGCTCGATCGCTCGCGCCGAGGCGCTCGGAGTGTTATCCGAGGCCATATCGGTGCGTTCAACGCCGAAGGTGTGAGACGTTGCGAAAGAATTTTGTTTCCGCATTTTGCTGTCGCACGGCCAGATCCAGACGCCCATCGCCATCAAAGTCCTTCAGCAGGACGCCGGTTTGTTCGCCGTAAATTCTTATGCCGCTTTCGGCGCCGCTGAGCGGAGTGAAGTTGCCGTGACCATCCCCACGCAGCCACAGGCCGCAGCCGGCGTCGTAGCGGGAAGTCTGCGGATCGACGCGAAAAAAGTTTTGCGCAAGAAAAATGTCTGAGGCGCCATCGCCGTCGAAGTCGCCGATAGCGACCGCCAGCGCGGGCGAGAACTGCGCTTCGATGGGAAGTGACCTGGCATCGAAGTGATCACCACGATTTAGAAAGACCATGTGATCCAGGGTGTTGACGCGCAATTCTTTCATTTGCTTGAGCCGGTCGCCGAAGATTTGTTCGAGGGTCGTTTCGCCGAAAGCTTTCGATGTCGGGAACTTCTCCAGAATCCACGGCATCGATGCCGCAAGAGTGTCACGGTCACGCCAGGGGACGACCTTTTTCGCGCCGGGCTCGACGTAGGCTTCGATAATGGTTGCATCGCGTTTGTACAAACGCAGCTCATCCTTGAGGTAATGCTGAAAGGGCGTATTGCGGCCCCAACTAGTCGCGATCACATCGAGGCGGCCGTCATTATCGAGATCGGCGACCGCAAGGGCGTTCCAATGCGCTTTGTACTTTCCTTGCGGATCAACCGCTCGAATGGCGCCCCAGTCACTCGCGTCGATCACTTCAGGTGAACCATCGCCGTTCAAGTCTGCGGATAGGATATTCGTGGGCTCGGCAATGCTCACATTGCTCACCGGTTTCATCTCCACAAAGCAAGGCTTAGGCTCATATTTCGGTCGATCGAATGGAACAGAATCTGAATTATCGATTTCGTAAATTCGGTTCGGCTCCGCATTGGTTACCACCGACTTGCGACCGTCGCGCCAGAGAACTTCAATGTCTTTCGCAGGCGCAAAGACCCGCAGGCCGTCATCGCAAGAGAGATAACGACCACCGGAAATGACTTCCTGAGTTTGGTTGCCGACTTTGATGCGCGCGCCGACACCGTTTTTCAAGCGTACTGCGACGCGCGGTGCAAAAGTGTTGTTGCGGTAAATACCGGCGGGCGCGTTGAGGTTATTTACAACCACATCGAGGTCGCCATCATTGTCGAGATCAGCGGTGGCGATGCCATGGGAGACGCCAACAGCATCAAAGCCCCACGCGTGCGAAAGGTCCTCGAAAGTGAGATCGCCACGGTTGCGAAAAGCCATGTTGGGGACGTGCAACCGGGGATAACGGAGGACGTTATCCCCGACGCGATCGGATTTGCGGCGGGCGATTTCATGTTCGGTATCCGAGTCCTGAGTATCGAAGCCGTGACCGGTGGTGATGAGCGCGTCTTCCCATCCGTCCAGATCGACGTCCATAAACACAATACCCCACGACCATTCAGTCGCGTTCAGTCCGGTGAGTTGCGCGATTTCAGCGTAAGCGCCGTCGCCGCGATTCAGGAACAAGGTGTTGTGCTCGACCTGGGGACGGCTGTCGATTTTTGTGACGTCGTCGCTATTTTGTCCGGCCATGGCGCGCTGGCGCATGCGACGCGCATGATCGCGACTAAGCATGTCGAGCACCAGAAAGTCGTCGTGACCATCCCGGTTGATGTCGGAAAAATCCACGCCCATAGAGAACGTACTCGTATGGCGCAACGCGAGACGGTCAATGGCGCGAAACTTTCCTTTGCCATTGTTGATCCAGATTCGATCCGGGCTCCAGAAATCGTTGCAGATGTAGAGGTCGGGCGCCCGATCGCCATTCATATCGCGGAACATTACGGACAAGCCCCAATCCTTCTGCGCGGCCGTGAGCGGCTTGCCGTGTTCATCGAGAAAGTCACCGCCGGTCCAGGACATGGGAGTGAATCTGCCTTTGCCGTCGTTGAGATAGAGAAAGTCTGGTTCCGCATGCTCCAGAATAAGTCCTTCCCGCGTGAATTCGTACGATTCCCGGTCTTCCGGCCGTAACACGCGGCGGCCATTGACGTTCAACACCTGCATTCCGGTGCTGCGAATAGTAGTGGACCGATAATTTGCAACGTATACGTCGAGGTCACCGTCACCGTCCACGTCGGCGAGCGCCATGGAAGTCGCGGCGAAGCGATTGGTGAAACCGGCATCCTTCCGTTCGGTGAAGTGGCCTTTGCCGTCGTTGAGGAAGCAGCGCGTGCCGCCGTCGATTGAGTTCACGAGCAGATCAAGGTCATTGTCGCCATCCAGATCCGCAAGCGTTGCGCCGGTGGAGTACTGATCGGGGCAGGCCGCTCCGGATGCGGCGGTAATGTCTTCGAATTTCCAATTGCCGAGATTGCGGTAGAGGGAGTTTGGCCCCTCCAATCGGCAAAAGTAGATGTCGCAGCGGCCGTCGCCGTCCACGTCGCCGAGGGCAACGCCCGAGCCAAGCAGGAGAATTTGGTTTTTTGCGACGGAAGCATCGGTCAGCACATTGCTGAATTGAATGCCTGTCACCGAAGCCGGAAGCTGCGAAAAGCCGGCTTTGCCCGTGCCAATCGGTTCGATGGGGCGGAATTGCGGCGCAGCAAACGCCGATACGGCGGCCACAGGAAAGATAAT
>DATENK010000501.1:0-3628 GCA_035275085.1 Verrucomicrobiia bacterium
GTTCAATGCCGTCTAGCTAACGAGGCAACGATTATGGCGCGTAAATGTAATTCACGTGGATGCGGGTTCTATCTTCCGGATAGATATCCTCTGGACAAATGTCCGTGGCACATGGCACCGGGCAGCGGGCCGGTTAAAATCGCAGCTGCGCTAACGATCGCTGCCGCCGGTTTCGGCGGCGGTTTTGCTTACAAGAAGTTTAGGAAGTACTTAGATGAAAAGAAGGCGCGCAAAAAACGCGAGGAATCGCGGAAGGGGCAAGCATCAGCGTCGGCAACACATCAAAAATCCAAATCCGTAGCACGCAAACGGAGGGCCACTCAAAAACGGCCGCGCACACGGAAAACCTCCGCAACAAAGTCGAAGCAAAAACCGGCTGAACCCGATAGCGGTTAGGAGTCGTGCGCGGACTTCGCCGGGTTTGTTCTGCACTGCTGGTGACGACCGGCGTTGTGTTTCTTTCGATTTACGCAAGCGGCTGCGCCAAACATCGTCCGACGGGTGGACTGGCAAAGTTGAAGCCGTGCCGGTTAGATGGAATCGATGAGGAATTGCTTTGCGGAAAGCTGACTGTTTTTGAAAATCGCCAGACTCGCACCGGTCGAACGATCGAACTCAACGTGGTGGTTCTCCCAGCGTTCGATCAAAAAACCAAAGCGGAACCGCTGTTCGATCTTGCGGGCGGTCCTGGCGCGTCGTCAACCGGAGGCGCGGCCTTCTATGCCGGGCCGGGGAAAGAGTACCGTCGCCGGCACGACGTGGTATTAGTCGATCAGCGCGGCACCGGGCAATCAAATCGGCTTTCAATTCCGCAGGAGAAAACGCCGCAGTACTACCTGAGCGAGATGTATCCAGTCGATTACGTCAGGGAAATGCGTCATGCGCTTGAGCAACAGGCTGACCTCACGCAATACACAACCTCGATCGCCATGGATGACCTGGATGACGTGCGAGCGTGGCTCGGATATGACAAAATCAATCTGTTTGGGTTGTCGTATGGAACGCGCGCGGCGCTGGTTTATATGCGCCAACATCCAGACCATGTGCGCAGCGCCATCCTCATGGGCGTCGCGCCGACGGATTTGAAAATGCCGCTGCACCATTCCGAATCGGCAGCGCGCGCAATGGATCTGTTGTTAGGCGAGTGCGAAAAGGACGCCACTTGCCACACAGCTTTCCCGCAAATCCGAGATGACTGGAAGAACGTGTTGACTCAGTTGGAGAAGCAGCCGGCGCGCGTCCAGTATTCTCCTCCCGGCAAAGCCTCGCCGACGACAGTCGAAATTCAGCGCGGTGTATTCGGAGAGAAAATCAGGACCTGGATGTACGACCGCGATCAAGCGGCGCGGATTCCGCTGATCGTTCATCACGCGGCTGAAGGCGATTTCGCGCCGTTTCTCCAGCAAGCGATCGCACCATCGATTCCCGATTTCATCGCCGACGGCATGTATTTGTCGGTCACGTGCGCGGAAGACGTCCCGTTCATTGATCCCGAGGAAGCGACGAAGCTGACCGCGGACAATCCGTTCGGGAACTATCGTGTGTTTCAGCAAACGCGCGCCTGCGGGATGTGGCCGCGCGGGGAGATTCCAGCTGATTTTCTCGAACCGGTTCGCTCGACCGCGCCGGTGCTGATTTTTTCCGGCAACATGGACCCGGTCACGCCGCCGAAGTACGCCGAAGAAGTGGCAGGGTTTTTGCCTAACAGCTGGCATGTCATTATTCCTGAAGCGGGACACGGTCCTTTCGGGTTGAGTGATCCTGGCTGTGTCGATCGGATCGCGATCAATTTTATGGACCAAGGCGATTCAAAAAATATCGATGCGAGCTGCGTTGAGAAAATGGCGCGGCCGCCATTCGCAACAAAATAGTGAAGCCAGCTAGAAGGAGTCATCTGCGCCAGTGGCGCAGAACGTAACGAAACACTCTCCAGGCAAGAATTAAGACGGAGGAATTAAAGAGTGCAGAATGTGTGCGTTGATTACTGCGTCGGTGCTCGTGACCATTCGTGAGAACTATAACGGCGCCTTCCGAATCCCGGTCATGGCGCGTGAGCTGGAGACGGACTCCAATGGAATAGACGAGATAGTAGGCTATCAACCCGGCGGCGACTGCAAGGGAAAGCTGCGTTCCTGAAGCCGCGATTAGCCAATGCTGATCTCCGGGAGAAGCTGTGTTGCCGGAATGTGTGGCACGCCACCAGCCATACACAATACGCGCTCCGATTGCCGCGATGATCAGAAGCGCAAGCCAGCGATTCGGAGTGTAGAAAAGTCCGTGAGGGCGCCTTTCCCAACGAGTCATCGCTAAACCGACCAGGCCGAGAATGCCTCCAAAGCACATACCGATCAGGGCAAATCGAAACGCTGACTGGACCCAAAAAGAAAGCAGCAGGGTAAAAGTGAGAAAGAAAACGGTCGAGAAGGTGGTCGCCCACACATTCAGACTGGCGACCCACGGCCGTGCTTGCCGTCGAGCAGTTCCGGCGCGGTAGCGCAAAGCAAGAGAAAGCAAAACCACGCCTGCAAAGGCCAGCAAAACAAAAAGCAGCAGCGCAAAAACGATGATCGGCACTTTTTAGCAAGTAAGAGGTAAGAAGGATGAACTAAGAAAGAAGTAATAAACAGTTCTGAGGAGCAGCTTCAGCGCGGCGTCCGAATTAAAAGTGTATGAAGAATCGTATTCCTCTTTTTACTATTACAATCGGCCTTTCGCTCGCCGCGGTCGTTCGCGCCGATGATAATGTGCGCGAGGTGCAAACAAAACTCAGCGACGAAGGGCTTTATTCGGGCGAGGTCGACGGCGCCTACAGCCCCGATTTGTCCGCAGCCCTGACCCGTTATCAGGTTCGCAAGGGGTTGCCTATTACCGGGCAGCTCGATGTCGAGACCGCCGGAGCGCTTGGCGCCAAGCCTGCCGTGGGACCGAGCACAGCCGCTGCCGAACAGGGTTCGGAAACGTGGCGGCGACTGCGCAAGCACGAGCGGCGAACGTCATCCGGTGCACACCGATCCGACACTGTCGCCGCAGAGGAGCGAGAGGAGCCATCGCCGGGTGCGGAGGAAACCGGTACACAGCCGCGGTCGGCGGCGGCGGCCGCGGTTACAACGCGGACCTCGACACAGACCGGGGAAACGGCGTCAGCGGTCACAGCTACAGCGCGAACATCCGCAGAAACCACGGAACCGGCGTTGGCGCCACCAGCTCCAGCTCGGACCTCGACCCAGATTACAGAATCGACGGCGCCACCGGCTACAGTCGTGGATAACGGTTCCGCCGCGCCAGAGTTCGGCACGGAACGCATGCGCGATTACGTGGCCGCGTTTGTTCTGGCTGGAGTGGAGAAGAACGTCGGCGCAGAAGCCGAGTTTTTCGCCGATCGCGTCGAGTACTACGATCAGGGCACGATGGACCGCGAAAAGATCCGGGAAGATTTAAAACGCTACGACGAACATTGGCCGGAGCGGCACTTCTGGATCGCAGGCACCATTAATGTCGAACCGCTAACTGATAATCGGGTGCGGGTGACGTTTCCGCTGGGATTCAAATTGCGCAATGCCAACAGAAATTCATCCGGCAAAGTCAACAAAACGCTGGTACTCGAGCCAGCCGGCGACGATTTGCAGAT
>DATENK010000502.1:0-2362 GCA_035275085.1 Verrucomicrobiia bacterium
GCACATCACCCAGATAACGAAGACCAAAAATGCCAGCTACGAGCAGTGCGGTTACCAGGTATTCCAGCGGCACCCGAACGATAGACGGAATGACAATCAGCGGGTTGGCGGCAGCCACGTTATCTTTCATTGCGACAGCAAGAAAAGCCATCGGTAAGTATAAACCGCCAAAGATCACGGCCGGAATGAGCGCGATGCCTGCTACGGGCATTTGTTGTCCGATTGCCAGATAAGCAAGAATCCCCGCAGGGCCGAAAGCGATCAACACGGTCCCAACCAGCCGAAAGCACCCGCTAAACAGGTCGTCCATTCCCGGCATCCCCGGCATGTCCTTGTCCTCCGCGGCAGTCGAATGCAAAATGGTTTGCAAATAAGAATATAAATATCCGATTGCGAGCGCTTTTACCAAAAGACCAAAAATTCCGAAACTTAGGAATTCGAGCGCGGCAAACAGAATCGTTCCGAAAACAATAATTAGCGGCCCCGCGCCACGAAAGGGATAGACAAATGCGCCGGGGAGTTCGCGAAAGAAGCTTCGTTCTACCGGAGCTTCAAAGTGGACTTCGAGCGGGGCGGCGACTGCGCCACAGCCGCGGCAGAACATCTGGTGCGTGGCGCCGCTATGGCGTTCGGCGACGCACAGGTCGCAATAAGTCTTACCGCAGCCGCTGCAAATCCACCGCGCCAGTGTGCGCGGATGATATTTGCACTTGGCGTCCGGCGGCGCGTGAAAGCGCGAAACCGGATCGGCCTCGCCAATTGACACGTCTCCGTCCGGCACAGTATCCGGTTGCGGCGGCGCGGCGCCAGCCACGCGCAAATGCGTCGCTCGCGGTGGCGGCGTTGCAATCGGCGGCACGGCACGGGCGACTTGCGGCGTCGGATTTGTGGTAACAGGCGTGACCCGGATCACAGGTTTTGCGGGCGAGGGAGTTCCATCGCGTTCGAACATTACCTGAATGGCGCCGAGTAGAATGGGCTGGCTGACTTTTAACTCGATTTCGGTCACGCGCGCGCCATTGACGAAGGTCCCATTGGTCGAGCCGAGGTCGCGCAAGCGCACGCATCCGTCAGCCTTGATGATCTCGCAATGGGAACTCGAAACAGACGCCTCGGGAATATGGAAATCGTTTGTCTCGGCGCGCCCGACACGATTGACGCCGTCCTTCAGCACCAACTCACGCGCTTGCGGTGTGCCCGCGTTCAGGACCAGCCTTGCCATAACTTCCGAGCCCGATTCTAATGACCAGCGCAAGACTTGCCAATAGCAACCTTGGGGGTAGCCTCGGTCCCAATGAAAGACCTCAAGGACCGCATCACCACCATCGCTTTATCGGCGACAGTCACCGCCGCGCTCATGCAACTCAACGGCGCCAACCAGCCGAAGGAACTCACGGTCGAGAGATTGATCGTTCGCAAGGAACTCATCGTGTCCGATACCGGCGCGCCCTGGGAAACAGGGTTCGAAGAGCACCAGATCCCGCGCGGCATCTATGCGCGCTCGGTCACGTCCAGTAACGTCGGGGGATTGTGGGTGCGCAGCCGGCTGATCAAAGGCGAGATCGACGATCCCTTCGACGATCGTTTTCATGCGCTTGAAAAAGACGGCAGCGTACGCGGTTCGCCCGGGCACATCTCATGGAATGTCTGGCTGGATGGCCATTGGCGGCAAATGGCGATCATCCAGGGCGAGGGCCTCGAACTTTCGGAAGTACCTGCGAAAGAATGGAATGGCACGACCCACCCCGGGCGATTGCGGTTTCAGAGTTTCCGGCCCGGACACGGCGAGCCATTGACAGACGCCACCATCGGCCAGGGCATGATGTCCATTGGTGGCGGCGGTTATGGCGGTGGGGGTCTGCCTTACGCCAGGGAGGTGCTCCAGCTTTGGGGCGGCACGATGCAACAAACGCCGGTTTCGCCGGCCGTGGCGCCAATCGTTGTGAAACATGATGGCTCCGGCGAGCATCAATACGCCCTTATCGCCATCGGCCCGCAGGGCCGCCGTACGGCTGCGTCGCCCATCGTTCGTGCCGCCGGCCTCGCCACGTTGCGCTGGGACAGTGTCACCGGCGCGGACAGCTACGCAATCATACGCGACGGAAAAGAGATCGCCGGCCCTCTGCGCATTGAAGGCTCCCAAAAGGTTTGGACGGACAAACCGCAGCCCTGACACCCGGTTTCTCTTGTGGATCAGCGGAGCGTCTCTGGCCGGGGAGCCGTTTGGGCTCCACACTTATTCGTAGAAGTAGCCCAGTTCGCGCAACGATACCCAGTCGCGGGCGCGGCCTTCAGTCGCCTTGCCCAGGATCACGTGATCAATAACATCAATTTTTAGAAGCTGGCCTGCGCGAATCAAGTC
>DATENK010000503.1:0-4785 GCA_035275085.1 Verrucomicrobiia bacterium
CTGCCTTTTTCCGCCGCATCGGCCCGGGGGTCCACTCCCAGGTTAACCAGTGCCGCTTCTCTTTCCGCGATGACTCTCGTGCGCATCGTTATTTCCGCCTGAAGCCTGCTTACCTCGGCTTTGGCAATGTCCAACACTTCCGGAGACTCCAGCTTGGCGTCGATCAAGGTCTGAGCTCGTTTTAGCTTGTTCGAAGCGACGTTCAGACTGGTAAGCGCTATCTCGCGCTGCATCCGGTCCTGAAGAAGATCCATCCGCAATTGAGCGCTCTGATCCCGCTTCGCCGTATTCTTCAGCTTTTCCATCTCCTGTCGCAAAGTGGCGTTGTCCTTCTCCAGTTGCTGGATGCGTTTTGCCGAATCTTCAGGTCTGTCTTGGGCGACAATTCGCCAGGGCAAAATGCCGGTCATGCCTACAACTAACAGAGCGAGCATGAGCAATCGGCTGTTTTGAATTCCGATCATTTCCATGGCATGAATCCTCCGTTTGAGGTTTTGTGTGTCTTCGCAAATCCCGAGTGCACCGAAGCCCGCCTTCGGCCTGCGCACCGCAAGCAAATCTACTAACATGGTGCCGTAAGCGCCCGGCGATTCCACCGAATGTCGTAGCGCCAACTCATCGCACGCCATTTCCTGCGCCAGGAGCCATTCGCGCCGCGTGAGCCACAACAAGGGATGAAAGAAGAACAGGGTATGACAGATTGCCGGCAGCCATCCCCACAACAAATCCCGCCGCTTAAGGTGCGCCAGCTCGTGGGCGAGCATCATTCTCAATTCGTGTTGTCTTACGTCCCGAGGGACAATCACCGCCGGTTGCAGAATCCCGACCACCACCGGCACGGAAATCTCGCTGGATTGCCGCAATGCAGGCGCCTTTCGGACATTGAGGTGCGAACACAGTTCGACAAGACTGCTATTCGCTAAGGGCAATGAATCTTGTTTCAAGCGCGCAGACTGTCTCCACTGATGACCGAGAGCAACAGCGCGAGCGAACAGAGCCGCTAGCCAAACGATAAACAAAAGCGAAACGGTATTCAGCGAAGACCTCGCTATTGTCCGAGGCTCGACTGCAGCCTCAGGCAGAATGCTTTCAATGTGCGTAATTGGCACTGCTTGGGGGGCGTCGCGCGTCTGCGGCGGTTCAAGCAACGGCAACTCAATGGATGCGGTCCAGAAAAGCGACAGCAGCAGTTTGATCCATGCCAGTCGCCAGAGCCACATTTTGAATCCGGGACTGATCCTTGGCATAAACCTGCAAATGCACCATACCGCGCCGAGAGCCAAACCACCCTGCCACGAAGCTTTCCAAAGCGCATCAGCCCAGGCAGCAGAAAAGGTGTTTACGGCGTGAATCATTTTTTGTTCCGCGGCTGAAAATCCAGTTCTGCCACCAAACGCTTGAGTTCCTGAATTTCCTCTTTGCTCAGCACCGCTTCTCGCACCAGGTACGCCACAAACGGACTGACGGATCCGCCCAGGGCCCGCTGCACGAATTCCCCCACCATCGAATTACAGAAATCTGCCTTCCTTTCTTTCGGTGAATACTGGTAACTGCCGCCAAGCTTCTTCCGGACCAGGAAGCCCTTTTTTCGCAAGCGTTCCATGACGTTCAAGACAGTGGTCCGGACGTGGCCTTTGCTCTGCGCAAAGTGGTCTGCCACTTGCCTCACCGTTGCGGGATGATGATCGTGGATGAACTGCAGCACTTCCAATTCCCCCTGTCCGATATTTTTCGGCGCCAACATACAATTCCCAGCCGCCACGATAATACTGACGACGACTGTCGTCAAAATAATTTGTTACTGCGCGTTTTACCCGCTTCTGCTCCGCAACCACATCCGGTCTTCGTGTCATAATGATGGTGGTTCGCGAATGCGGTGTTGAAAACGGGCTGGCGCAAGGGTAAGTAACGAGAATCGGAACATGAATTTAAACGACGATCAGAAGAAGCAGGTCTCGGGTTGGATTGCCGAGGGGTTGAAGCTCGCGGACATTCAGAAGCGTCTTGAGAAAGAATTCGGACTCAGACTGACCTATTTGGAGAGCCGCTTGCTGATCGATGAGCTTAAGCTTGTTCCGAAAGACGCTGAACCCCTTCCGCAGCCGAAGGAAATTGCAGGGCAGGCGAGCAAACCCGAAAAGGAAGCCCCTCCGCCCGGAGGCGTTTCGGTGAAAGTCGACACCGTCACGCGCCCGGGTGCATTGGTGAGCGGGAAAGTGACGTTCAGCGACGGCAACACTGCGGACTGGTATTTGGATCAGATGGGGCGCCTGGGATTGGTGCCCGGACAACAGGGGTATCGGCCTTCGCCGCCGGATTTGCAGTCCTTTCAGGAACAGTTGCAGCAGGAACTGCAGAGCCTCGGACTTTAGATGGACGTGACACGCACAGCGTACGGGACATGGAGTGGGGGACGCTTCATGCACTTCGGCGAACCGCTGGAAGAAGAGCGCTATCTGAATGTGATCCGCGTCGCTTACGAGCGTGGCATTCGCACGTTCATGACGGCGGATGTTTACGGCAACGGTCAGGCGGACGAGTTGCTGGGCCGCGCGCTGGATGGCATTCCGCGTGAGAGCTACTGCCTTGTGGGTGCGGTCGGTCACGACTTCTACGAAGGCAAAAGAGAGGGCGCCAAGGGTTATCCGCGTTTTACGCATCCGAGTTTGCGCGGCGCTGACCAATACGCTTCCTATCTCCGCATGGCGACGGAAAAATCCCTCGCGCGCTGCCGGGCACAGAAATTCGATTTGCTATTACTACATAATCCGGATTGGACCGGCTATTCGAGCGAGGCGGTTTGGAAAGGGATGGCAGCGCTGAAAAGCGGTGGGCTGACGGACCGGCTTGGAATTGCGCCGGGACCGGCGAACGGATTCACGCTCGATGTGATTTACAGTTTTGAAAAATTCGGCAGTTTGGTGGATTGGGCAATGCTCATCCTGAACCCCCTCGAGCCGTGGCCTGGCAGGCTTGCCTTGCCTGCCGCGAAAAAGCACGACGTCAAAGTCATCACGCGCGTCGTCGATTACGGCGGGTTGTTCCACGATGACGTGAAACCGGGCCACAAATTTCTCGCGCAGGACCATCGGGTGTTCCGCCCGCAGGGTTGGGTCGAAGCTGGCAATGAAAAACTGGAGCAGATGCGCCCGATCGCCAAAGCGCACAATCTCTCGCTGCTCCAGTTTGCGTGTATCTGGAATCTTTCGCAGCCTGCAGTCGGCAGCGTGATCCCCACGTTCATCCAGGAGAGTGGGCCAACCGCGAAACCGATCGAGAGCAAATTACAGGAACTCGCCTCCTTGCCGGACACGCGCTTGAGCGACAAGGAACTCAATTTCATTGCCGCGATTGGAGATAATAAGGGCTGCATGACTTTGAAGGGCGGCAACCCCGAACACCAGGACGATGCCACTGCTGACCGATGGCCGCTCTCGGCTGAACTCGCCGACGTCGGGGAGCGCTGGAGCATCAAACCCGAACACGACCTTGTTTGCACACATAGTTGATTTATGAGACTTAGACTGGCTGCTTGCTTATCGCTCATCATTGCTGGTTCCGCTTCCGCCGACAAACCATCGCCCGCGCTGGAACTCGCGCGACAGCTCAACCAGGCTTTCGTTGAGGTCGCGGAACAAGTCTCCCCGGTGGTTGTTGTCGTGATGGTTGCTTACAAGCCCGGTCACGAAAACGTTGATGTGAACGAAAGTCCGCTTTGGGAATTCCTGCCGCCGGAATTGCGCAAGCAATTGGAAGATCAGCTCGAAGAACGCAAACGCAAGGAAGAGGAAGAACCGCCGCAACGCCAGCAACGCCGTGAAAAACCTCGCTTTACCGGCCAGGGCTCCGGTGTTGTGCTGCGCGAGGATGGCTTCATTCTTACGAACGGCCACGTTGTAGACGGCGCGGAAAAAGTTAAGGTGCGCTTCAAAGATGGTTCGGACATGGACGCGGAAGTGCGCGGCGTCGATAAGAAGTCCGATATCGCAGTGCTGAAGGTCGATACCAAAGGCAGCAAGCTCATGGCGGCGCGTTTGGGAGATTCTGACAAGCTCAAGGTCGGCGAATTCGCCATCGCGATCGGCGCGCCTTTCGAATTCGACTACAGCGTCACTTACGGTCACGTTAGCGCGAAAGACCGCACACGTGTCCTGAACGATCGTGCAATGGACCAGGCGTTTATCCAAACGGACGCCAGTATCAATCCCGGCAACAGTGGCGGGCCGTTGGTGAACATTTTTGGCGAAGTCATCGGAATCAACACCCTCATCCGTGGCTTGGGCACCGGTATCGGTTTTGCCATTCCCATCAATCTCGCGCACGAAATCTCAGACAAACTGATCACCGATGGAAAATATGTTCGAGCATGGCTTGGCGTGGAAATTCACGCGTTGCGCGATGATCCCGAATACCGCGATCTGGTGCCTGATGTGAAGGAAGGCGTGGTCGTGAAATCGATCATGAAAAACGGCCCGGCGGCGAAATCCGATTTGAAGCCGAGTGACATTGTCATGGCGGTGGACGGCAAACCTGTCGCGACTCCGCAACAATTGAAAAACGAAATTCGATCCAAAACGATCGGACGGCCGGTTAGTCTGGAAGTGCATCGTAAAGGTAAGAACATTAAGGTGAAGCTTACGCCGGAGGCATGGCCGGAAGACGACGGCACGCCGCTCGCGAGCACGACGCGCAAGGCGACGCCTGACAAGGCTACCAGCTTCGGCCTGACCGTGCAGAACATCACCAAGGAACTGTCCAAACAGTTCGGCGTTGAAGAAGGTGATG
>DATENK010000504.1:0-5609 GCA_035275085.1 Verrucomicrobiia bacterium
CGCGCGCGTGCGAGGTGCAGGACTTCGATCTGACCGCGCATGCGAATCGCGAGGACCTGCTGGATTTTGTGGGAATCGTTGAGCCAAAAGTAGTCATTCTCGGGCATGGTGAGGCCGATTCGCGCCAATGGTTCGAGGACCAAATTCGCACGAAGTATCCGAAGGTGAAGGTGCATCAGGCCGTGGCCGGAGGAACGGTGGAAGTCTGACGAAGCGGCAATCAATTGCCGCTCTTCACTTTAATGAGCACGCGCTGATATCGAGTCAGTGGTGGTATGCCCGTATCGGTGACATGCAGAACCCAGTGGAGGACGCCATTTGCGTTTGGCGCTGCGAATGCAATTGTGCCCGGGCTATTGGTTTGAACTTGCAGAGGACCGGCGTACGTTCCGGCTTCAGGGTAAAATTCCCAAAACAAATTCAGGCCGTCGCCGTCCGGATCGCTTGAGTCACTCGCATCCAATGTCACGCGTTCACCGGGATGGACGATTCGCTGCGAAACGCTCCGAACTTTCGGGACAGGCGGGTGGTTCGCAGCGCGGCCGCTTTTTATGCACCACTCCATCCGTGCGCGAAAATCGTTTTGTAGATCAGCGGCCCAGCGGGCGACGGTATTATCGCGGGTTGTTGTGCCGTTCCACCGGTCGAGTTGGTCCGCCCAAAAATATGGCCGGCCAGAATAGTTTGTATTCAGACCGTATCGACCGGCCCAACTGCCCCAAGCCGGGTGATCGGGATCGTTCATGCCGGTGGGGACCAGATAGAGGAAGGTCATCGAGTCGCCTTCCTTCTGCCAATGCGTCGTGTTGGTCGGATACAGTGCACCGAGCGGACCGTGATTCTGGATGACGTCGCGCATGAGATCGAAGCCACCGGCCTTGCTGGTGATAGCGGAGAAGCGGTGATACCAGCGTTTGCCATGCATGGGTGGTTGGAATGTGTTTACCCACAGTCCAAAGGGCGGCGCGATGTTCGTCGTGTGCGGGCCATACATGTCATAGGACGTAAGCCGCAGTTTGCGTTTAAATTTTGCATATTCGTCTAGACCGCGTTCGCGCAACACACGATCTAGCGCGCGCAGCATATTGTTCGTTGCCGCGCCGTGGTCAGTGCCCCAATCGGAATACCACAACGGCCGGTCGTCAACGCGATCGACAGCCTTGATGATCAAATCCACGGCTGCGTCCTGGCCATTATAACCGGGAACCGTGCACTTCCAGAGGTGATCACGCGTCGGGTAACGTGGATCGTTCTTAACGAGATTGGTGTAACATTGTCCATACGCATTCAACAGTTGGCGAGCGATTCCAACTCCAGTACGCTCGCGGTTCAGGTTCTCTCCGTTGCGCGCCTCAGGCCGATTCGCAATAATCCCTTCGACATCCCATTCGTTTGCGTAAAGAAGGAAACGGACCAGTGATTGTTCGTCGTCCGGATCGCCACCGGCATCAGTTTCAATGACAAGACGAAGCCGGGGCTCGGCCGCAAGGGAACTCGTCGCCAGCATGAGCACAATCAACAATGTTTTCATTCGCCGACGAATTGAAGTTTTGGCACCTTCGGAACAAGTCCGCGTTCCTGTCCCATCGTCAAAAAGCGGCGGATGGATTCGCGTCCTTGCTCGCCGTAGTCCAGAGTCCAATGGTTCACGTACATGCCGACGAATCTGTCGGCGAGTTCCCTGCCCATACCGCGCCCATATTGGAGGGCGTGCTGCACGGCTTCGGCACGGTGGTCCAGGCTATAGCGGATGCTTGAGGTGAGGATGTCTGAAATTTTTTTGCGCGCACCGGAATCGAATCGTTTATGGATAACATTGCCGCCGAGCGGCAATGGCAAACCATCCTGCCCGCGTTTCCACCAGGCGCCAAGATCTTCACAAACCACCAACCCTTCATTCTGAAACGTGAGTTGGCCTTCGTGAATAATGAGACCCACATCGGCTTGTCCGCTCCGGACGGCTTCAAAAATACGATCGAAAGGCAGGACGACGTATGAAAAATCCCGTGCGCTTTTGCCCAACCATAATTGCAACGCCAGGAATACGCTAGTCATTGTGCCGGGAACCGCAATTCTTCGCCGAAGAATTTCGTCCTTCGAGAACCGTTGTTTCGCCACAAGCATTGGTCCATATCCGTCGCCCATGCTCGCGCCGCTCGGAAGCAGGGCGTATTGCTCAGACACGTAAGCAAACGCGTGGATGCTGATAGCGGAGACGTCCAACTCGCTCCGGGTGGCCCGCTCATTCAGAGTTTGGATGTCCTGCAGGATGTGTTCGAACTCGAAACCGTGCGTCGGGATCAGGCCTTTGGCCAGCGCATAGAACATGAACGCATCGTCTGGATCCGGCGAATGGCCCAACGTTAAACGGCCCTTTGTCATCACAAAAGTTGAAGCCGACGCAACGACCACTGTCACGCTTTTCCGGCTACGCGGTCTCCCGGCACTTATTCTGCTCAAAACGCTACTTTTTAGTGAAAAATATAAGTTTTCGCCGCGGGTGGGAGCGCCTGAAACGGCAGAAACTGCCCATTTGCGGGCTTTTTCTCGCTTGTTTCTCAGCCTTTTCCGCCGAAATGCAGGGCCCGGCGGTTCCGGACTTCACGCAATTCACGCTTGAGGAATTGGCCAACTATCCCGTGACCTCAGTTTCCAAGTCAGAGGAGAAGCTGTCGACGGCCGCCGCGGCCATTCATGTCATAACCCAGGAGGATATTCGTCGCTCGGGTGTGACGAGCATTCCGGAAGCCTTACGAATGGCGCCCGGTGTTCAAGTGGGGCGGGTCGATGCGCACACCTGGGCCATCAGCGCCCGGGGATTCAATGACGTGTTTGCCAACAAACTGCTGGTGCTGCAGGACGGGCGCAGCGTCTACACGCCACTCTTTTCGGGCGTTTATTGGGATGCGCAGGATACGTTGTTGGACGACATCGAACGCATTGAAGTCATTCGCGGACCCGGGGCGACGCTTTGGGGCGCGAATGCAGTGAATGGTGTCATTAATATCATCACCAAAAGCGCGAAAGACAGCCAGGGATTGCTAGTGACGGGCGGTTCGGGGACCGAAGAGCACTTTTTCGGAGGAGTACGCTACGGCGGCAAGATCGGCGAGAACGCGTGGTTCCGCGTCTATGGAAAGTATTTTACGCGTGACGACTCCGCGCTCGCAGGAGGTGGGGATGCAAACGATCATTGGCAAGTTAGCCGCGGCGGGTTTCGGACGGACTGGGATGCCACGGATATTAATCATTTAACATTTCAAGGCGACATCTATGGTGGTACTGCGAAGCAAACGAACATTCGACTTCGCCAGACCCCGCCATTTACGACCTACGCCGACCAGGCCCAGTACGACATTTCCGGTGGCAACCTGCTTGGCCGCTGGACCCATCATTTCGGCGTGGACTCTGAATTCATGGTGCAGACGTATTACGATCGCACATTTCGCAGCGTGAACGTGTTTGAAGAAGATCGCCAAACCTGGGACATCGAAGCGCAGCAACATTTTTTAGTATACGAGCGGCATGACGTGATCTTCGGCCTCGGTTATCGGCTAATGCGCGACACCACGGACGGATCATTCGATGTGTCGCTGGATCCGGACAACCGGACGACCGATTTGTTCAACGCGTTCGCCCAGGACAAAATTGCACTAATTCATGATCAGCTTTGGCTGACGCTAGGGTCGAAGTTCGAGCATAATGACTATACCGGATTCGAAGTGCAACCAAGCGGCCGGCTGACCTGGCTGCCGCATGAGCATCACACGCTGTGGGCCTCGGTCTCGCGCGCCGTCCGCACGCCATCCCGCGCGGAAAATGATGTCCGGCTGAACCAACCTTCGGGTGTGTCGCCATTCGTGATCACCTCTATCTTTGGAAGCCCTGACTATCGTTCAGAGAAACTAATCGCGTATGAACTCGGTTATCGCGTGCAACCTGAGGAGCATGTTTCATTCGACCTCGCCCTGTTCTATAATGACTACGACGATCTGCGATCCGTGGAGGTCGTTGGGCTTCAACCCGGCCCCCCTCCTGACGTCGCACTGAAAGCGGGCAACGGGTTGCAGGGAATCACCTATGGGGGCGAAATTGCAGCCAATTTGCAAGCCACCGCCTGGTGGCGTTTGCGGCTCGCTTACAGCTATTTGCAAATGGAGCTGAAGAATAAAGATGGTTCGACGGACACCGCTTCCGTGGCCGGAATTGAAGGTAGCAACCCCGAGCACCAGTTCAGCCTGATTTCCTCTTTCGAGCTGCCTGAAAACTTCTCGCTGGATTTGTGGGCGCGTTATGTGGACCGCCTTCCGGCGCGCAACGTCGATCCTTATTTTACATTCGATGCTCGGCTTGCTTGGCGGCCGACGAAGAATCTTGAACTCTCCATCGTGGGGCAAAACCTGTGGGACCCGCAGCATCCGGAGTTCGGCTCGGACCTGGTGCCAACCGAACGGACGGAGGTCGAACGCAGTGTGTATGCAAAGATTACATGGCGGTTCTAGGTCATCCATGGCGTCATTCGTGGTTGCGTTCCAGTGGCGGCTGGCTTTGCGCGCTCATGGTGTTGCTCGCATCGCATTCGCCGGGGCAGACGCCGAACGTGGAGTATCGGATCAAAGCGGCGTATCTATTCAATTTCGCGAAATTTGTCTCGTGGCCGTCGCAAACGTTCGCTCAGACAAACTCCCCGATCGTGATTGGCATTCTGGGCAAAGACCCCTTTGGCGCGGAACTCGATCAAACTGTTGCGGGGAAGAAGATCGAGCAACATCCCTTGCAAGTGAAGCGGCTGAACGACAGCGATCCACTCAGCGGCTGCCAGATCTTGTTTATTGCGGATTCGGAGCACCGCCGCGTTGCGCAACTCCTCGAGAACGCGCGGCGCTTGCCTATCCTGACCGTAGGCGAAATGGACGATTTCACAGAGGCAGGCGGAATGATTCGGTTTTTAAAACATGACAACACCATTCGTTTTGAGATCGATCTGGCGCCAGTGCAACGTGCCGGGCTCAAGATCAGTTCCAAAGTGCTGCAGGTCGCAATTGTGAAAGGGAAAGCAGAAAAGTAGCATGTTCCGCAATTTATCCATTAAGCGGAAACAGATGCTGATCATCACCTTGACCAGCACCGTGGCATTGTTGCTGGCGAGCAGCGCGTTCATTTATTATGAGTCGCTTACCTACCGCAACTCGGCGAAAGAAAACGTGTCATCGTTAGCGGACATTCTCGCGTACAACAGCACAGCGTCCCTCACTTTCAATGACCCATCGGTTGCGCGCGATCTCCTGAACTGCCTTTCCAGCGAGCCGCAGGTCATGCAAGCGATTGTTTACAACAAAAACGCGCAATTATTCGCGCGCTACACCCGCAAGCAGGAAAACCCTGACGCCGCGGCGCCGACCCCGCCCCCGGAAGGCTATGTGTTCGAGGAAAACGCGATGGGCTATGGCTCGAAAATACAAATGCAAGGCGAGCAACTGGGCTGGATTTATCTCAAACTCGATCTCACACCGCTCGCTCACCGCGTCCAGCAGTACATCAGCATTGTGTTGCTGGTCTCACTCGCTTCCCTGCTCGCGGCCTTGCTGATATCCACGCGCCTGCAGCGC
>DATENK010000505.1:0-7834 GCA_035275085.1 Verrucomicrobiia bacterium
CCAAAGGCTTCGATTATGCCGGCTTTCTGTCCTTGGTGGCTACCAAGTCTGGCCGACAGCGAACGTGTGATTAGGAGTGACTTCCGTCCGTCGATTCGAAGCAACCTCATGGTTCTCCTTCTGAGGAGAGAGAGGTTAATAGCAAGCGAGCAACGGCAAACATAATTGCAACCAGGACGCCGTTAACTGCCGAGAAGAAAGCAGCCCCTCCGGAAACGGAATAGAGGCGGTTGGTCTCGATGCCCGTCACCTTCGCAAGGACAATCCTGGGAACGGCCAGCACCACATATACAAACCCCGAAGATTCACTTGGGTGGGTTTCATTTGAGATGAAAAATAATGCCGATACACCGGCTCCCAGGAGGGCGCTGATAAGCGCTGCGCGACCAAATCGGAATGTTAGCTTTTGCTTCAAAAATCCGGATTCAATGGGCGACAGCAGTTCACGTCGGACGCCGGCGCGGCCGTGTTTTGGACAGGTATGACCCAGGCCATCAGCCGATCACTGCCCTTTTGTTGCGGGACCCGGAGAACCTCGGCCGGACAGATCTGGCCTGGTGGCCTGCACAATTTGGCGTGTTGCGAGGATCGAGAACTTTTGCCGAGCATCGCGCAGTGCGTGAAAATATTCTCCTTCGGATGCCAACATCGCAGCGGTTGCGCCATGAGTGTGAATTTGCTTTTTGCTTGGCTGGCCTTTCCTGGGTTGCACCTCGAGGTCCACGACCATAGAGGCGTTGACCGTCATGTACATATCCTCGCGGCACAGTTGAATGATTCCTGAAACGGAAACATCGGCGGCGGACTCTTGCGAAGCATCGACTACTTTAGCGCCCTGTGCCTCGAGATCATACCTCATGCTGTCGGTGAGCCAGGCCACCGGGTCATTGAGAGCGTAGACATGACTCATCACCATGCCGAAACCATTGCGCATATTGCCGATCTTAGTCCAACTCGCCTCCTTGGATTGCTTCTCCAGAAGTTTCATTTCCGCATCCCAGCGTTTGTCCTGTTCGCGGGTAAAATCCGCATACTTAAATTGCGCGGGCTCCTCGGGTTTGGTTTTCAGCTCGAGGCTGATCAAGTCCGGGGCGCGAGTGAATCCTTTCAGACAGACGGTGACGCCTTTCAAAGGGGCCTCAGCCGTTACAGGAACGCTCGGTCCGTATTCTTTGAGCAGAACGCGCCTTCCATTAGTGACGCAGCCCGAGCAAAGAATGATGGCTCCCAACCATAGCAGGAGTGGCAAGCGAAAAGCTCGAATTGGCCTTGTTGCTGCGCCGTTCAGAGAGAATTGTGTAAAGCTCATTTGGGCGGATGATGATCGTTGGCGGCAGAATTGCAAGGTGGATTTTACGACGGTCAGATGGACCCTCTTCTCCGTGCCTTCGTGGGAAAGCTTGATGTTCAGCCTGTAAATTCCGGGAACCGCGCCGGGTGTTTGCGCCTCTCATGGACGAAATAATCAGACCATGGTCCAAAAAGAGCGCCAACGGCTATTGCCAGCCACCTGGGTGGAGGGGCGTCATTTGGTCCCGATCCGTAAGCGGCCGTTAATCTCAATATTCGAAAGAAATCCCGATGAAATCCCTGATTCCTGCTTTCGCAATCGCGTTTCTATCCTTTGTTTTGCCGGCAGAAAGCGCGTTTTACACCAATCGCATCGAAAACTTCGCCTTTAATCCGTCCTCCATGACGGTCCGGGTGGGGGACACTATCGTATGGATCAACGCGGATACGATCGGCCATACCGTGACCGGCGATACGGAAGAAACGATCTGTGGTTCACAGCTTCTCAGCCAGGGCGGCATGTGCATGCGGACGTTCGATACGGCGGGCACCTTCCCGTACCATTGTGAACCGCATTTCACTTTCATGTTCGGCAGTGTGACCGTCCAGCCCGGAGGGAACCAAAATCCGACAGTATCAATAAGCGCCCCTGCAAATGGCCAGTCGTTCACCGGCCCGACGAACTTAACCTTGAGTGCAAACGCCAATGATCCGGATGGCACAATCGCAAGCGTGGAATTCTTCGACGGGAGTAATTCGTTGGGTTCGGACGCGAGTTTCCCGTATTCCGTTAATGCCGACTTTGCACTCGGTCCGCACACCTTGACCGCAGTCGCGACCGATAACACAGGAGCTCAGACCCCGTCGGCGCCGGTGAACATCACGATTACTTCGCCGCGCATTGCCAATCCGATTCCGGAACGTCTTCCAAAAGGCGACCTGACAATCGATTTGCAAATCGCCGCCGAAGGGATGCAATCGCCTTTGGGTTTCGCCGTGCCCGACGATAGCAGCGGCCGGATTTTTGTTTACGACCAGGCGGGTTTGATTTGGGTAATGACGAACGGCGTCAAAGTGCCGACGCCGGCGCTGGATGTTCGCAATCGCCTCACGCTGCTTGGACCTTACGACGAACGCGGCTTGCTGGGCGCTGCGGCACACCCGAACTTCGCCGCGAACCCTTTCATCTACACGTACACGTCTGAATCGAATGGACCAGTGGCTGATTTTCTGTCGGGCGCGACCAACAAGGATCATCAGTCGGTGATCGCGGAGTGGCGCGTGAGTGCCAGCAATCCATTCCTGATTGATCCGGCCAGCCGGCGGGAGGTCCTGCGGCTTGATAAACCACAATCCAACCATAATGGCGGCACGATGCGCTTCGGGCCGGACGGGTATCTTTATTTTACCGTAGGGGACGGCGGAAATGCCGACGATCAAGGTGACGGCCACCTGCCGGATGGCAACGCCCAGTCGCTGGATAAAGTGCTCGGCAAAGTCCTGCGTATCGATGTCAATGCCCGCAGTTCGGCGAACGGACAATATGGTATTCCGGCTGATAACCCGTTTGTGGGACAGGCGGGCATTGATGAAATTTACGCGTACGGTTTGCGCAACCCGTTCAGTTTCTCCTTCGATCGCGCAACCGGCACTCTTTATCTCGGCGATGTTGGCCAGAACTCCGTTGAGGAAATCGACATCATTGTGAAAGGCGGCAATTACGGCTGGCGCGCGAAGGAAGGCACATTTTATTTCGACCCGAATGGCGCCGGGGCTGGCTATGTGACGACGGTTCCCGTGGGCCCGCAGCCGGCGAACCCCATCGACCCGATTGCGCAATACGATCACGACGAAGGCTTGGCGATCGTCGGCGGATATGTTTATCACGGCACGGCAATTCCGGCTCTGAGCGGGAAATACGTGACTGGCGATTGGGGCAGCTTTGCGGCGCCTTCGGGGCGGCTGTTCTATTTGGATTCCGGTAACGTCATCAAGGAGTTTCGCATTGGTCGTGAAGATCGCCCGCTTGGGGAATGGATCCGCGGTTTCGGTGAAGCTCCTGACGGGGAACTCTATGTGTGCGTTGGCAGGACACTCGGACCGGTGGGCACCTCCGGCCGCGTGCTGAAGATTGTGCCGCTGCCTGCTGAGGTGCAGATCACACGCGCGCAACCGGGCGGCGGCAATATAAACGCAGATTGGACTGGGGGCACGGCGCGGTATGTCTTGCAAAAGAAGGACGCGCTGACAGATGTTGCATGGAACGATCTTTTGGTGACTACGAGTGGCACAGGCGCGTCGCCACTTGAAGCCCAGAGTGGATTTTTCCGAATCGCGGACATCGCTAACAATGGGGGCATTCCATTAAGCGTGGCAATGAGCGGGCTCTTCGAACGTCCGACGCTTACAAATACGGCGAGCGGTTTCGGCACGATGCGCATCGAGGGCAATCAGCTCTACATAGATTTGCGTTATACCGGTTTGTCCGGCACTGCTTCGGCGGGTCATATTCATGGGCCAGCCAACGCCAGCGTAAATGCCCCGGTGTTGATCGATTTATCTCCATACAACGGCGGCGCATGGGGCAGCAACGGCACAATCTCGGGAGCGATTCCACTGACGCCGGCCCAAAAGGCGATGATTCTCGATGGCAAGACTTACGTGAACCTTCACACGGCGGACAAGCCGGGCGGTGAGGTGCGCGGCCAGATTGCGCCGGTGCTGCTGCAAGCGAACGTAACCGGCCTGAATGAACGGCCCTCGCATGCAACACCGGCGATAGCCCAAAGCACGATGTTCCTCGTGGGAACACAACTTACGTTCAACATCACTTACGAGGACCTGACAGCGCCGGCGACCATCGCGCACATTCATGGTCCAGCGAACACTGCGAACTCGGCGGGCATTCTGGTTGATTTGATGCCTTATCACAACGGGGCGGCCGGGCAGTCCGGCAGTTTCAACGGCACAATCCTGCTCGCGCCAAATGTCCACACCAGCCTCGTCGATCGGCTGACTTACGTGAACATCCATTCAAGCACCTATCCAGGGGGCGAAGTGCGCGGCCAGATTTTTGCCAAACCTTCTGCCACACCGCTTACGGCGGCGCTTAACGGCGCCTCCGAACGGCCGAGCCCGGTCACCACCCCCGGGACCGGGTTCGGTTCGTTCCGGCTGGATGGCAGCAATCTGATCTTTGAGGTCGTTTACACCAACCTTACCTCGCAGGCGACCGCCGCTCACATTCATGGGGCGGCCGGCACAACTGCGGCAGCGGGAATTCTCATTGACCTCGCGCCGTATGTTGTCGGCTCATTCGGAACGCGCGGCGCGCTGGCTGGCTCGATCAATCTGACGCCGGCGCAGAAAGCGCTCATCCTGAACGGTCAGACCTACGTCAACATTCATACGGCGAATAATCCTGGCGGCGAAATCCGCGGTCAGATCGCGCCGGTACTTATGTGGGCAATGATGAATGGGAACAACGAACGTAACGCTTCCGTGCCCACAACGGGTACCGGACAAAGCACGTTGTTCCTGGTTGGCAATCGCCTATGGTTCGATGTGACTTACCGCAATCTGGTCGCGCCCGCGACGCTCTCGCACATTCACGCGCCCGCGTCCCAATTCGCAAATGCAGGCGTGCGCGTAGACCTTGCGCCGTTTAATGGTGGCGCGTTCGGAATCTCCGGCAGCCTCGTTGGCGTGGCGACACTCCAATCCAGCGGCACGACCAGCGTGAACGACCTTGGCAACGTCATCGACCTGCAGAGCTACCTGAACGTGCACTCCAGCTATAGCCCTGGCGGCGAAATCCGCGGGCAAGTCCTGCGCTGATTTGCCGCCAACGACGCGACATTGGCACCGGTGAACAACCTGTGAATAACGCTTTTGGTTGACACCAGCGGCCGATGTCGGTTGGTATCTCACCGTTATGAAAATCTTGATTGCTTTGGGTGCTTTGTTGTCCCTTTCCGTAATGGCTGGGTCGATTCCGGACGAGTATCGCGTGGGTGGGTTCGCGTTAGGCGCTCAGGCATACACGTTCAATCGCTTTACTGTGTTCGAGGCGATTGAGAAGACGGACCAGGCGGGAGGCCGCACGATCGAGTTTTTTCCCGGACAGGCGCTGAGCCCTGAAGAGCGGACGGTGAAGTTTGATCACAATTCGTCAGAGGAAGTGATTGAGAAAGTGAAAGCGAAGTTGGCGAAGCACAAAATCAAGGCGGTGAATTATGGCGTGGTGGGGATTCCTGCGGAGGAAGGCAAGGCGCGACCGATTTTTGAATTTGCGAAAAAGCTTGGTCTTTATGGGATCACGACGGAGTCAGACAAATCGATCGACACGATCGAGAAGCTGGTGAAGGAGTTCGATATTCGGGTTGGCTTTCACGAACACGCGCGGCAGCCGAAGAACGAGAACTATAAGATTTGGGACCCGAATTACGTTTTGAATCTGGTGAAGGATCGTGACGCGCGCATCGGCGCTTGCGCCGACACGGGTCATTGGGCGTCCAGCGGACTGAAGCCGCTGGATTGCATTCGGCTGTTGAAGGGCCGCGTAGTCAGCCTGCACCTGAAGGAACGGGCACAAATCGGATCACACTTGCCGGACCAGGTTTATGGCACTGGCGTGTCGGATATCGCGGGCATCCTGCAGGAACTTCGAACGCAAAACTTCCAGGGCCACATCTCCATCGAATACGAAAATAACTGGGACCACTCCGTTCCCGACGTTGCGCAATGTATCGGCTTCGTGCGCGGATGGGCGACGCGGAATTAGGCCGCCAACAAGTCGCGCACGGTTTCGACGAGCGTGGGCGACGGATAGGGTTTGGCGAGGAATTTGTCGGCTGGCACTGGAGCGGTGCGCATGATTTCAGCACCGGCCATACCACTGATGAGCAGCGTCTTGAGTGATGGATGGGCAGCTTTGCATTTTTCGATCAGCTCGAGACCATTCATTTTGCCCATCGCGTAATCAGTCACGAGCACTTCAGGCTTGGACTTAGCAGATTTGAAATCCTTGAGGGCCGTCTCGGGATCGTGGAATTTCTTTACGCGAAAGCGTGGCGCCAGGGTCGCTTCGGCGACGTCCAGGACGAGTTGTTCATCGTCCACGAGGTAAAGCAAAGGCAGTTGTTTGTCTTTGCTGACGGTCTTTTTGGAACGGCGTTGGTTCATGATGAATTCTGAATAATATACATTTTCCAAAAGCGGAAGGCAAGCTTCGGAAGACACGAAAACGGCTGTTCGGCCTACTTTTGCGGAACAGGCGGAACGGCCATAATGCTCTCCAACTTCCCAGGAATACTGGAAGCTGGAACGCCGGAAGCCAGGAGGCTGCCGGCTACGCCACTGGCCCAGGCAGTTGCCGGTGACGTCCCCATGACTACAAACGACTGATCGTTAAAAGGTACAATGATGCTTCCGGGCGCGCCGACGTCCACGAAGCTGCCGTAGTTGGCATAAGGCGCTATTCTGCCCCCGCGATCAACAGCGGTGACTGCCGTGACTTCCGGGTAGGCGGCGGGGAACGTTGGAGCAGTCGTGGGTTGGTTACCGGCCGCCGCAAAAAATAGAATGCCCTGTTTCGACGCTTCGGAGATCACGCGGTGCAGCAACTCATTGCCGGCCTCGCTTCCAAGACTCAGGTTGATTGGGTTTGCTCCCTGCTCCAGCGCCTTCAGGATGCCCTGGACCAATTGAAACGTGCTCGATGATGGCGCGTCGCCGTAGATATCAACCGGTTGGATGCGAATACCAGAGACATCGCCGCCATCCTTTACGAGACCCATCGCAGTGAGAATCGCCTGGGCCATTGCAGTTCCGTGCGTTGGGACGTCGCCTGGGATCGTCGCGTCACCGCTAACCGAGAGAGGCGGCAAATAAAAGCCCTCGCGTCCTGGTTGCTTTTGGATAGCAGTGTCAATAAGGCCGATAATTGGCCCGCCGCCGGATTCGTTAGGTTTGATCTTCAGGTCAAGGCCGGGAACAGAACTGACCGAAAGCGCTTCGCCGTCCGGGGGCCGCAAAATGTCGTAATTGGAATCGACCACATCCACGTTGCCATCCTGTTCCAATTTTTTGCGCGCTTCTTCCGCGGCGGCAGCGTCTTTGAATTCGAGGCGATAAGCGTTGAATTTGTCGATTTTGCCAGTGATCTTTGCGCCGAGCGCGTTGGTGTCGAGGCTGCCGCCGGGTTTCATGGTCACGATCAACTCTTTGTCGAGCTTGCTGGATTTTTTGCGTCCGCGGACCAATTGCGTCGCGTCGTTTCGGTTGTTGCGAAAGACATATAGTTTCGAGGGCCCGTTGGTTTGCGGCAGGAGCGCGTAGCTCAAGTTGCCCAGCAGCATCTTCAACGCTTCTCCGGGGGGCCGTTCCTTGAACTTTACGGAAGCCTGAAGGCGCGTTTTTGGTTCGACATAGATGTCCCACCCCGTAGCTGTAGCAACGTTCTCAAGCAGGGTGACAAGGTCCCAGGTTTGCACATCGGCCGTAACGCGGCCTTTCTCGACGTTCCAGGAAAGCGAGTCCGTGG
>DATENK010000506.1:0-13392 GCA_035275085.1 Verrucomicrobiia bacterium
TCGGGAGTTCACCATGGACTTACCGCCAGAGTTGGAAATATAACGCCCAAACTCCATGTGCCAGATCGTGATATCGTCCGCCGCCGCTCGGTCACGCAGGCGCAAACCTTGCGGCAAAATCGGCATGGCGCAATCGATGGACCACCAGTTTCGGACTCGCATATCTGGGCGGAAACTGGCTCTCCCTGGATAATTATCAATTTGCAGGATTCGACGAGATGGGCTTCGCGGCCGGACAGGGTCCCGGGCACGCCTTTTGTATGGGCAATCCAGGTGACTTCTGGGACGCCGATGGACGGCTGAGCTTCGGTGAAACACCATCAGGAGTGGCTGAGTACTTCGGATCACTCGGCACCCGAAGCGACTTCGAATATCGCCTCGCTCAGATTGTCGGTCAGGTGGGCGATTATTCAATGCAAGCGCCCCAACGCTCATGGGCTTCTCGCGCCGGCCACTTCGCAGCTGATGCCATGCTGAATTCCGACCTCCTGCAACAGAGTTGGTACGAAATGCGGCATCCCGATTTTAGCAGCCCGCTGGGTATCCGTACCTTCGAAACGGCTGTCCTAGGTGCGGTATTTGGGGGGGCCGATATAGCGGGTAATGTGGTTTCCCTTGGCGGTAAAGCCGTCATTGAAAATGCGGTCAAAACGGGCATTAAGGGAGTTGTAGAAGCCGGTGAAAAGCAAATAGCGAAGAAGCTTGCTCAGACGGGCGCAGGTGGATTTGCCGGCTCCGCCGACGAGATGTATAATGCGATACGTGCCAGCGCAACTGATATTGACGCAATAGCAGCCAACACCGGGTTCAAACCATCTAACATTCAAAAAGTCAAAGAGCACCTGTTTCTGAATGAACACACACTGGACAGATTTGTCCGTCAAGGCGAACCGGCAAGAGTCGGACGGTTCGAAAGCGACATCTCGATAGCAGAAGCGTGGAACCGATTGGTAAACGGGCGGCATACGGCAGCCGATGTCCAACTGCTGCGGCACGAAACAGCGGAGGCTTGGTTCATGCGGCGCCATGGGCCGAGTTACGATGCAGCGCATACCGCCGCAGACAGGCGATACCCGCTTTCCAGGAACTAACAGATGAATTTCTTTCGCATCGCGAACTCGTTTAGAGTCACCCGAGTCACCGGCCCGTCGCACAATTTCCTAGGGCTGGAATTCACTGATGTACGGACAGAAGAGCTCATTATAGAGCCCCATCCACCAATCGGCCCGACACCGCCAATACTGGACCACGAAAAGGTAAAGCAACAGGTGCTTCGGGGCGTAGACGAAGGGAACGTTTACTTTGGGACGAAGTACGTTGTTAAACGCATCGAATTTGTGCCGAACGACTCGCCGCCCTCCGAAATTTACAAGCTTTTGGCGTACAGCATTGTTGAACGCTTAGCGCACAAGTTGCCGTTTCCTGAAGGAAGGGTTTAGTTTGGAGGCATTAGTTCCATAGGCAGTCGAATGTCAGCTTTATGGCGAATTCAACACTGCTTGATGCTGCCTACCACCTCGCGAAAAAGGCGCATGGTTCATCGCACGCGGAAGCTAAAGACAAACTGCAGGCGCAGTTTAGCGCCACGCCTTGGGACCAAATCGTCGAAGCTTATCTCAAAGGCTCTGAACTGGCGGAGAAATGTTACGAAGTTGGCGAGGTGGCGCGGCGCGAGAGAATTCCGGATGAGCGCGCACTCCAAATACTTGCAGAAAGATTCCCAGGTTTCAGCAGAGAGACTTACAATGACGCCCTCACGCTGGGTTGGTTTTTGTCGCGATAGGGCTGAACGGGGCGAAGATTTACGAATAGCGATTCGACGGAATATGAACATGAATTCCTATGATGATCACAAATGAATAGCATAAAAACCGTTTTCACATCCCTGTTCCTCCTATCGTTGAGCGGTGGTCGCAGGTCGAGCCAGCTACAGTCCTCTTCGCTCTCTTCATCGTCATCGCACTCACCGCAGACACCGCCCGGTTGATTATCCTCGGGGGCGCCGGTGGCGTTCGCTCACGCCGTGATCGGAAGCGCCGTCGACGGGAATGTTTGCCTGCATCAGCGGCTACGAGGATTTTCGGTTCTCGTTGGTGTTGGCGGTAAATAGTGAGCCTCGTTACCTCGGCTGCTACGATGATTTTGTTGTCCGCCTCCTCACGTCAGCGGCGCCTGCTTCATCCGTATCAACCTTCAGCACGTCTTCCGGTCGATTCGTATCATGTTGAAGGCACGAGCGAACACGGACGCGCGCGGACAGAGGGGGACGGGAGGGGCGCCGCGGTAGTCGCGAAGCGAAAAAGTGACGCAGCCTGAAAGTCTGCGGACTTGCCGGTCTGGAGACCGGCGCTACGACCGAAGGTAAGCTTGGGGCTACGAGGATTTTCGGTTCTCGGTGGTGTTGGGTGCAAGTAGTGAGCTTCGTTACCTCGGCCGAGCAAAAGCGCGGCGGTCGAAAATCGGGTCAGCATGCCGACAATTCTAAGGTATATATTGATCGGCGCGGATGCGATAAAAACGTTGGGCATCCACAGTTGCGGGGTCTTCGAGGCCCTGGAAATAGTCATTTCCGATCTTTGGCCCGGCGACGGGCAGCCAGAAAATGGGCTGGGCTAAATTGGTCGTGTATTCGAGGGTAAATATCTGGTTCGCGGTCGAGCCGTACCGGACGGAAGCAACAAGACCGGTTTGTGTGATGCTCGCGATGTTAATGCCAGCTTGAAAGATCATGGGAAAAACATCGGAAGGACGATGAATTGGCCCGCCATTCGCGCCATTGGTAGAGGTATCGAAAGCCTGAAAAGCGATGGTGTAAATGCCCGGCACGGTGGCACTGAAACGCCGGCCGTGGATGTGTCCGTAGGGGTCCAAATCAGGAGATCCATCGGCTTCTGTCAGGCGAAATAAATTCGTTGAGCGCTCGCCTGGCCTGACTGAGTCGGTCGGCACCGTGCTTCCGGTATCCCAAAACCCAAACGCCCCGTTAGCCGGGCCGGAGAGACACGATATGCTGAATTGGATAAACGAGCCGAACGCGGGGGCGGCTGGATCGGGTCCGCTATGTTCCGCCGTGGCCGGCAGCACTGTGAGGGTGATGTTGCCCTCGTGATACCCCGCGAACCGGCCTCCGTTAGTGAAGGTAAGCGTTTTAACATAACCGGACGAATCCACGAACTCGCCGCCGTTGGCAAAAAACAGTTTGTCGTTTTGATTGGTGCCGATTGCGCCGACGTTTAAGTGGCCATGTGCTTGCGCTGCGGCATTGAACGAATGCAGCGCGATCGAACTGAGGATAAGTGCGTAGATGATTATCGTTTTCATCTGAAATCGTTTTGTGGCTTAAGGTTTTCCGAGAGGGTTGAGGAAGCGTGACCCTTGTGTGGTCACGAGTTTATAAGCCGAAGTTTTGCTAATTTTTTCCGCGTGCGCATCGACGAACAGGTAATTGGCCATACCCAAATGCCGGAAGACCGCTACCTGGCTCGCAAACTCCGCAGGCGAATAAGTAAAATCTTCCGGATCGGAGAAGTGGAAATGGTCGTTGCCGGCGTAGTTGTCCGCGCATTCGAGCATGAACACCGTGCCTGTGGTATCGGGCAGCGTCGAAATCTTCCACACATTCGTTCCGCCACCGGTGCTGGACGGCAGCAAAAAGTCGTTCACTGCGTAGCTGTACCGGCGCGCCATGTTGCTGTCTTTAGGACAGCGGTACACGTTGGTGGCACCGACATAAGACTGGATGCTTGCCACCCATGAATTGCCCTGATGGGCTGACACGGGCAGTTGATCCTCGTTGTCGATAGCGTAATTGTGCGCTGAAAACCCGATCTGCTTCATGTTGTTCATGCACGCGATTGTCCATGCCTGGCCTTTTGCACGGCTGAGCGCCGGCAGGAGCATCCCGGCCAGGATGGCGATGATCGCGATCACGACCAACAACTCGATGAGCGTAAAGCCCTTAGTGGGCGATTTCATTATAAGAGGCGGAGGACCGCCGTTAGCTTTTCAAACGGAGAACGAATTGAATTCCCGTGGTACGAGGACACACTGCTGGTCCGCGAAAACGGTACAACTGGTGGGAAGTTACGCGAAGCGAGGGGGAGGAACTGGAGGCGCCTGCGGACGCATCGTATGGTGCAGCAGGATTGGTACAGGAGAAGAAAACGGCAATGGATCATTTACGATGTCATGGGACCGTTCGCAGAATAGATCCAGTTTGGGCTGAGCCTTTAGCATTTCTGCGTTGCGTTCCGCTTTTCGACCTTCGTCAACGAGTTTGCAGAGAGCACACGGATGCTGGCCGTCAAAGGTCTTTTGCAGGGCCGTCCCGATCGCTTCGGTGCGGGAGAAATCCACCGTCATGCCAACCCAAGCCACGGACTGCAGGAAAACCCAATGGGCACCCGTGGCCAAAACGGCCGAAAGCACCACCAGGCATTTGCCCGCACGGAACGGCATAGACACAGCATAGAAAGGATGCACGAAGCGAGTCAACTGTTCCCGACAGGGAACAAAGGATCGCGAGGAGATATGCGAAGCGCATTATTCAGGTACACGCCGAGGACGATCCCGAAAATCAGATGCGCAGAAATCGTAAGCAGAAGGAACTGAGTTCCCATTTTCAGACCAAAAAAGGTCGCATAGGGAGTGAGTAGCAACATCACTTCGACTAATAGCGCCCAAAGGACCGCCCCGGAGCGCAACGGCGGGCGCGGAAACACGGTCACGAAAGCCAGAAACATGATGCCGAGAGCGGCGCCATTGGAAAAGTGATAACTCCATCCGACGGTGTGGACGAGCCAACGCGGTTCGGAGCTGGCAAGAAGCAATTCACCAAACCGCGAAAACGGTTTATAGAGAGGGATGCCTCCCAATACGAACGGAAGGCGATATACATCATAACCAATCGCCGCGACAACGCCGCCGATCGCGCCTCGAATGATCCATGTTCGCGGATTGTTCCAAAGGGCAGGCGCGGTCGGATGCCGGATAGCAATGATGTAAAGAATCAGAACCGCGGGAAGAAGAATCCAGCAGCCGAAGAACCGCATGGTCCATATGCCGTAGAATTGACCGAGCAGGCAAGCGAAGGAAAGAGAGGCCAACGCAAAGACGAGCAATCGCATGCCGAGGTTGGAACGCAAAGGGTTAGCCATCTCAGTTCGGGGGGCCAGCCAATGGATTTCGCACGCGGTGGTCTGGAAAGTGATCTGTTCGAGCTTTGCGCCAGCGCAGTTTTTCGACGTGGCCATCCGTGTAAACGTAATTCGCGGCGCCCTGATGGCGGTCGTAACGAATCCAGCCCTGATTGCCGTAAGGTCCCTCATGGTCGTCCATGTAAAGACGCGCCGACAATGCGACCTGACGCAGGTTCGAAACGCAAGCCGCGTGCCTGCCCTTTTCTTTGGCATTGTTCAAAGCAGGCAAGAGCAGTGTCGCCAAAATCGAGATCACTGCAATAACCACGAGCATCTCAATCAAAGTGAATGCCGTTGGTATCCTTCGCTCTTCGACATTTTTCATTCCGCTGATAGCAGCGAGTATCTAAAAGCCGCGGATGAATGTAAATGTCGGGATCGGATTCTGGTGGGGACTTGCCCGGGATGCGGAACGTTGCGATGTGGTGGAGTTTCCCGGCGTATGAACAACGCGGAATTTCCCCTGCCCGAGGCTGAGGTGCATAAACTCGACGACGTCGAAGAGAAGCTGGCCCAACAACCAGCCATCGAAAAGTTTAAGGACGCTGTCCGAGCGCGCCCGTGGGCGTTTGTTGGCGCGGCAGCGTTCCTCGGATTCCTGTGCGGCTCAGCGCTGACCAAACGCTGAGAGAATTATTTCGCGGTCTCCTTTGCCTCGACGGTCGTGGCGGTCATTCGATAATGGATGGTGACCTTCTGGCCGACCTTGAGGTTGCCTTTGGCTTTGGTGGATTCATCACGTGCAATTTCCCAGCGATCATCGCCTTTCTGGACCACAATTGTTTTGTCGGTCAATTCGAGGATCGGACCCGTGACCTGATAGGTCTTGGCTGGTGCTGCGGACAAATTGAAGGCCAGCAGGAACGCTGCGCACAGCGCCATTGATGTTTTCGTGAGCATAGCTTTTCCTTTTTTGTTTCGTCAATGTATGTGGGGCGCCGTTGAGGCGCCCCACTGCAACTTTACCCTTAGGAGCCCTGACGTTTAGAACGCGGCTGCTCCTGCTGCTCGCGCAGCCGATTGGCGGCCTTTGCGCCTTCGGTGTGGAGCCGGGAAGCATCACCGGATTCCTCAATCTCCACATCTTCCTTTCGGACCTGTTCCGAGATGTTCTTCTGTTCAGTCTCGGCGGTCTTCCTGACGCGAACCTGCTCGCGGACAACCCCTTCCTTTTGGACCACTGCTTCTTCGCGACGCAGAGGAATATAAATATCCTCCTGCTGGAACTGTTTACCGCCCGCCGCAGCACCGGCCTGGCCGGGTACGCGTTCGATCACCACTTCCTCGCGTTTGAGTTCAACAGGCTGGTTCACGGTTTCGGTGCGAACGATCTTGCGCAGACGTACACCACCGGCTTCGACCTGGCGTTTGCCGACCTTGAGCTGTTCCTGCGTGAGCGGAATGGTGGTCTCTTCACGGCCTTCGGTACGCTGCTGCGGCTGAGCGGCAGTTGCTCCGCGAGCGCCGGAGCGCTGCAGACCGAAACGCTGATAATAGTCGAAGACTTCCCGCTGTTCGGCTTCAATGAGTTCGGCGCCGGGATCAAACGCCGGAGCGTCTTTGATGACCTCTTCGGCATAGGGCGCGCGAATGATTTCGCGAGCGTGATTTACCTGCATCCGCTCCGCCGGAAAGATGTGCGTCCGGCCGACGAGCCACGAAGTTTTTACGCCCACGAATTCCACCTGGTTATTCGAGTCCACCCAAAGGCCAGAAACATGACCGATGCGGTTGTCCTGCGAATCATACACGTTGTAGGCAAGCATCCGCTCGAGTTGATTATCGGCGGTCCAACCTTTTTCCACTGGTTTTGCAATCGTTTGTGGCATTCTGTTCCTCCTTTTCTTGGTTTTGTTTTTTCTCCTTATACGAATTGCGGACGGCGCTTGCGCATCATATGCGCGGCGACCATGCCAAGCGCACCCATGACAATGGGATTGCCCATCGCCTTCAAGAGCCCTGGTTGTTCACGAACTTGATCGCGAATTAAATCGGGGTGGTTTCGGCGCGCATAGGAAGCGAGCCGAGCGTACTCATTCGGGCCCATCGCATTAGGGTCGCTTGAGCCGACACCAAGCGAACCGAGGTCCACGCCTCGGTTTTGGAGCCCGCCGAGCAGAGTGCCTAACAGGCCGCGCTGTTGCTGAGGCGGTGTCCGACTGAAGGCGGTGGAAGCCGCCCGCTCAAATTCGTGGTCCGGTAGCTGGCCCAGATATTGGGTCGCGCCTTCGGACATAGTGTTGTTATCAAAGTCCCGGTCATCCGGATGAGTTGAGGCGAAACGGTCATAGTAGTGCGAGGCCTCGCGGTCATCCATTGAGCCGGCGCCGGCGAAGCGTTCCATAAAGTCGTTAACTGTTCCTGGCATAATTCCTCCTTCTTTGAGTTTGTTGATTTGTGCGTGCGCGTTTTAAGATTATCGTTGCGCGGCTGTGTACGTCATTTGGCGCGTTTGCGCGTCGAGACGCGCCGTGCCGATCTTTGTTGGCGGCTGCGTGGGCGCGTACGCAATCACTGTCAGGTCCTGGCCCGGAAACTCTTTTGCCATTTCCGTGAGCATCGTGCGCATAAGCCTCGGAATAGAATCCATCTCTACGTTGTGGCCGAGGACGAGGCCGAGTTCATTGTTTTCGTTGAGCACAGCGCGTTGGATCGTTTCAAAGCGCGGATCAGACTGGCGAATGCGGTTTAGAAATGCCGCCTGCCGCTGACGGCTCGAACCGCGATCATAAGAATCACTTCCCCGTTGCACTTCGTAGGGCGGTGCGGCAACACCACGCGATTCCGTAGAGAACTGCTCCTGGCGCGAATCGCAGCTAGTGAGCAACACAGCAAGCCCAAACGGCAATAGAAAACTCGGCTTCATAAACAGGAGTCCCTCCCTCGTGCCAACTCTCGCCGGATCGGACCAGAAGGCAACGGGGGGATTTAACCCAAGCAGCATGACCAATTTTGGCAGTAGACACGTGCTATTGTTTGCGATTCCCTTTGAGCTGTATGCGTCGCGTTATTTCGTTGATGGTCTTGCTATGGGGATTGGTTCTCAGCACCGCAGCTGCATCGTGCCCTGGGGAACGAATTGAAACTCATGGGATCCTGAGGCTAAAGCAACACTCCTGGAACAGGAATTGGGGCTTGTACAAATCAATGGGAAGTGAAATCAAGTGCCAGATTCATCTCCAGAAGCGGAAATGGTACGTCGCCTGGATTGTTAAAGTCTGGGTCTGGGAAGACTGGAAGGCGCAAACGCTTTCGCTGACGACGAAGTTCTACGACGGAGACCGGCGATTGATTGACGCATTCACGCGATCGGAGACGTTGAGTGACGTTTCAAGAATCAAGCACCACATGTTGAAATTCGTCGGGGGTCCTCCGGCTGCGGAACCAAATTTTCAAGGTGTGCAAAGTAATGGTGGAGGACATGCTGAAGTTTGGCGGTTTGTGAATGTGCTTTTCCCGGCGGATCCGAACAGTTCCGGGGCCGAGAAAGTTGAAGACGTGAGGGGCTCGGGTCTTTGCACGGGGAAAGGAAGGCAACCTCAGTGACGTTCACAGCGACGACAGCGGGACGGGCAAGCGCGTCGCCAATGGGATAGATGTCGGCGGGCTGATCCCCCAAGCACCGCCGACGGACGAACTCCTCGTTCGAGGAGGTTAGAAGAAGGTCCGGGGGGCGGGATAGTTGGACGAAGGTCCAACGGTAGAGACAGCACGGAGGCCGGCGATAATGGAGGTTAACTCTGAACGGGAGAAAGGTTTGGCGCAGACAAGGGTTGCGCCGAGGCGACGCGCCAGGCGGCTGTCGATGAGGGCCGGACTATGGCTCCAGAGGATAGAAGCCGGACGGCGCGGCTGATCGGCGAGCCAATGAAGGACGTCCAATCCAGAGCAGCCGGGCATCTGATAATCGAGGAGGAGCAAGTCGGGAAATGGATAGCGGGCCCGGTCGGCGAATGGCGGAGCGGCGGCAAGCCAAGCAATGGTCTCGGGGCCATCGGAGGCGAGGCCGGTGAGTTCCAGACCGGGGATGGTTCGGAGCTGACGACTGAGGAGGATGCGATCATCTGCGGAGTCATCGGCGAGCAACACATGAAGCGGGTTGATAGTCATAAAAGGCCTTTCGTTTTGAAGGCGACGACACCTTCAGCAGGAGTCTGACCCCAGAAAGGCGAAGGAACCAGTTGCCCGAAGGTCTATGGGCTTAAGGGCCGGGGATGGGAAAAGAAGATGCGGAAGGCGGCACGTTTCTGGGACGAGACGGAGAGCCGGAGCCGCGAACGCGCAAGACGAGCTGGACGAGTTGAGCGATGGATTGGACCTGCATCTTTTTCATGATGCGGCCGCGATGGACTTTGATGGTCTTTTCCGATGTGCCCAGTTCGGCGGCGGTTTGCTTGTTGAGAAGCCCGCGGAGGAGGCGTTCGAGGACTTCGGCTTCCCGGCGGGTGAGTGTATTGAGGCGCTGGCCAATATCGGCGAGTTCTTCTCGTTCCGTTTGAGAGCGGCGTTGGCGAATGACGGCGGTATGGACCAGTTTCAGCAGGCGTTCCTCATCAAAGGGGGCGACGACAAGGTCAAGGGCGCCGGCCTTGATGGCTTCTACGCTAGAGGCAACCGACGGGTGGCGCGCGACAAAGATGACCGGCAACCCCGGATAAGCCTTTGCGAGAAAGGTTTGAGCTGACAAGCCGCCACTGCGGGGTAAATCGAGATCAACGATGGCGCAGGACGCAGCGTCCAGGTCCGCGGTGCGCGGCCGGAGGTGTTGAAGAGAGGGGAAGGCGGAGAGGCGGTAGCCTGCGCGCAACAGGAGGCGACGGAGCGCCGAGACTGTGGGTGAGTGGTGATCAATAATAACGACGAGCGGAGTCGAAGTTTTCATCCTGAAACCTCCCTAAGCGCGGGTGGCGAGTCGGCGCGTGCTCAACGCCTGCGCAGTGATACAGCACCCGAACTATCCATTTGGCCAGCATCTGCACCTCGTAAGTGGCGAACGAACATGCATCCTGCAGTTCGTTTCAGCGGACGGCCCGGTTAGTGGCAGCCACTTCAGCCGGTCGCGCCGGATGCTCAGACTACTCGAGGGCTGGGGCCACGCCAAGCCAGTAGTCACGGCTCTCGTTTGGGTCGTCCTTACATCCGAAAGACGATTCTAGCAGAACGGGAATTTGAGGAGATATAGGACTAAAGTCCTACGAGGTGAGACGGCTGCCCTTAATTGTTTGGTCTATCGGTCAGAACACTTAAGCATTTGGTCCAATTGCAGACGCCTTGGGATAAGCGATAAAACCGGATAAGACCGCGGCCAGGGCTTGCGGTGAGTGATGCGGGAAACCTGTGATGCATGGAGGCCGGTATGAAAGTGATCGTGCAGCAGTTGGATAGGAAACAGTTTTTGAGCGAAAGCGGACAATGGACCGCGGTGTTGAGCGAAGCCGCTGAGTTCAAGACGGTGCTGGAAGCAATCGTGTTTTGCATTCAGCTTCAGGCGCGCGCCGTAAAATTGCGCAGTGAGAATAACGCTCGAGAAGAAGTTTACTTTTACCCCTTCGGCGGTGATCCGGCATTGAAATTGGAACACAGGAAATTGCGGAAGGGGATTCGCGAAGCGCGACGGCTCAGAGCGGAGCGGCGGCAAATTCGGGCTCGCATCGATGCGCTTATGGCTCCAGGGAAGGAAAAGAGAAAACAGGTGCCGTTTCCGGCAGAGCCGATTGCGGCGGATTTCCGCCACTCAGATCGAGGAAGAGGGGAAAGCGGCGGACCGTGAAAGGGAGAACAAGAATCGCAGCATGGAGACTGCGCTAAATGTCAAAGTTCCTGATAGCTGGCGACGAGGTAATGATAGAAGCGATGCGAACATTGAACATCGAACGTTCAACATTCAAGGTTCAGGGTTCAGCGTTCAAGGGATGAAGCGAGAGCCGAAGAGTCAGAGAGCGGCGAAGGACGAAACGCAAGGATTCATCACAGTGACACGGAAGCGCAGGGACAGGCAGGACGGTTGAGCGATCAAGCGCGGCGTTACTTGGCGGACGAGGCCAGCAGATCAACGGTACAGTGATGGCAGGGTTGCGGCCGGATGATAACGGCCGTTAGCGCTGCGGGCTTAGGGGATTCCGCTGTGAGGCGCGGGAGCAAGTGAATCGCGGTGACTTCGGTGTGTTGATCCTCGAAGCTGGGTGGAGGCAGCTCGAGGCGAGCTTCGACCTGGCCGAAGCGGATGCGTTGACCGTGGCGCATGCAGGTTTGGCCTTTGACGCGGATATCGTCCACCCAGGTACCATTAGTAGAAGTGCGGTCGCGAATGATGACCTCTCCAGCGTGCAGGAGGATTTCGCAATGATTCTGGGAAACGGTGTCATGCTGGATGATAAGGGTGTTGCCGAAAGCGCGGCCGACGGTGGTCTTGCCTTCCGGGATTTTGAAAGACTGGTTTTTAAAAAGCGGCGTCGTGAAAATGAGTTTAGTCATAAATAATTAAATTCATTGGCTCCAAGGAGCGACCAAATAAAATATCGGTTCGCCGCAGCGGCGGCTGAAGAACGAACGATCTAACCAATTTTGGGTACTGGCGATGGCGCATGTGCTGCTCTACAAAGCATGAGTTTTGAGTTTGGAACCTGGTTCTTTGGTTTGGAGCGATCAGTTGCCAGTAATCAGTGATCAATCGGACCGACAACATCCAACCTCCAAATTAAAGTTTATGGGAAAAGGCAGAGAAGCCGGCAGCAAATTAAGAAGCCCTTCGCGCTTATGAGAGCAAGCGGAAGGGCTTTAATGCACCCATAACTAACACCCTATCCTTCTCCCCTCCTTGCCGAGTTCAGGCGCACTCTAAGGAAAGATGGAATTTCGGGAAGAGGGGTGGTTGCCGGTGTAAGCTATTTGGACCGTGAGATTTACCACAGAGATACGGAGACACGGAGAGCAGGGAAGACACGGACAGGCAGATTTGCGATTTACGATTGACGATTTACGATGTGACGGCAGGAGGCACCGAGCGAACATCGAACACTGAACGTTCAACGCTCAACGTTCAACTTTCAACGCAAAGACGCGAAGGAGCAAAGGCGCGGAGGCGCCAGGACGCAATGAATAATGGTTGAGGTTTTATGGTTGAGGCTTGATGGATCGACACAGAAACTGAACATTGAACATTCAACATCCAACGCGCACTGGGATACCGGAAGTGCGAAAGAGAGATTGGAGAGAGCGAACCAACCGCGGGTTGGAAGGTTAGGTATCATGGGGGATACCGAAGATAGGCGTTCATGTCCCTGGCGAATTCGCCGTTGTCCCAGCGCATATCGCAGTCACAGACGATGGCCCTATCGGGTTTCCAGATCTCGAGGAGCTGGCGAAATAAGGCGGGTATAACCGGCAGCAACGAAGGAAGGCTGTGGCTGCCGAGGGCGGGTAAACGCACGAGAAAATTGTTGCCGACGTAAGGAGAGTAAGAGCCACAGTAACTGCTGATGCCATAGCTGTAATCGTCGTCGCCACCCGACCACAATGAGAACGAGAAGCCGAGCTCAGGAATTGGTTTGCGGTCGCCGGTTTCGGCCCGATTCACACCCTGTTTCAAGAGTTGACGGATCGCAGGGAGAGACAACTCGAAAGGAGATCGCGATGCTTCCTTGCGAGTTCGGCCAAGACGGTAAAGCGATGAGAAACCGTGCTCGCGCAGGCACGAGAGCGCTTGAAAGGAACGTTGTGCACACCGGTCGAGCGACTCTTCGCGCGCCGACCAATACAGCCCGATTAGTCCCCTGTCTGAGTTCATTTACAAATGAAGTCCACGGCTGATTTGATGATTAATGATTGCAAAGAATGGAGGGTCAAGTCGATTACGGTGCGGGGTTCAGGGTTTATCGTTGAGGGTTGAGGGATCGACAGACAGAAACTGAACATTGAACATTCAACATCGACCTTTCAACTTTCAACATCCAACGCGTTAATAAGACTGAAGGAATTGGGATTCAACACGGAGCGCACAGAGGGCACTGAGGGCACGGACAAACTGACAGACGCCGGGTGAACAGCGAACATCGAACATCGATCACTGAACGTTCAACTTCCAGGCGAAAGTCCGAGACACGAATTGCACCAATGAGTGATCGGAGCCGGGATTTAACACGGAGCGCAGGAAGGCGAAGAGATTCAACGCAGGCACGCAAAAGGAGCAAAGGCG
>DATENK010000507.1:0-7980 GCA_035275085.1 Verrucomicrobiia bacterium
GCCGATGCCCTTGAATTTTTCGTATTTGCCGCTGGCGATGTAGAGCGTGCCTTCCCCATGGCTCGTGTTGATGTCCTGGAACTGATCGATCGTCATGCGCGGGTAAAAGGTTCCGCGCGGAACCAGTTCATTCAGGAGGAAGCGGCAATACGAATGCTGAGGGTCAATGGTTTCGCGCCGGCGGACACCCCCGCCAAAACGGACGATGATGACGTTTGGGCCGCGAAAATCTGGAAGTTGAAGCGGCGAGTTGGCAGCCGCCGCAAACGGCGCCGCGGCTGCGGACAGGGCGACAGCTTTGAGAAACTCCCGGCGGCGCATACTCATAACATAGTTTTACTCTGGCTTGGCTGTGCCGTCGATATGTCTATAGCCTGATCGGCACATGTAATAAGACACGTGAAGCGGACGAAAGGTTGCAGTGCCACAGACCCGCTTTGCGGAATCTATTTAGTCCGTACTGAACCCAAAGATCGTGGTGCTCTTGTACACTTTCCCCGGACGCAAGATGGTGGACGGGAAATTCTGGTGATTTACGGAATCGGGGAAATGCTGAGTTTCCAAACAGAAGCCGCTGTGGCGCTCACTGCGTTGGCCATTCAGGCCGCTAACCTGCCCTTGCAGAAAGTTTGCGGTGTAAAGTTGGATACCGGGCTCGGTGGTGTGCACTTCGAGAACGCGTCCGGTCTTGGGATCGCGCACGCGTGCGGCCAGGGCGAGGGATTTCCCCTCGCTGTTCAGCACATAATTATGATCGTACCCGCCGGGCTTCGGTTTTAATTGTTCGATACGCGTGCCAATCAACGCCGGTTTCGTAAAGTCCAATGGGGTGCCTTTGACCGGAGCGATTTCGCCCGTCGGGATCAACTCCTCGTCGACCGGCGTGTAATGGTCCGCCCCAATGAACATTTCGTGGTCGAGGATCTCGCCGGCGCCGGCGAGATTGAAGTAGCTATGGTTCGTCAGGTTCACGGGAGTGGCTTTGTCCGCCGTGGCTGAGTAGTCGATGCGCAATTCGTTATTGTCCGTGAGCGTATACGTGATGCGCACATCCAGATTTCCCGGGTAACCTTCTTCGCCGTCACGGCTCAGGTACGTGAACACTACGGCGACTTCGCGATCGTCCACCTTGATCGGCTGTGCCTTCCACAAGACTTTGTCGAATCCGACCATGCCGCCATGCAGATGATTGCGGCCGTTGTTGTTCGCAAGCAAATACTCCTGGCCGTCGAGCGTGAACCGTGCTTTGCCGATGCGATTCGATACGCGCCCAACCGTCGCGCCAAAAAACGGATGCCCCGCTACGTAAGAGCGCAAATTATCGAAGCCATGCACCACATTCGTGAATCCTCCGTTTCGATCGGGCACGTGCAGTTCGGTCAGGATGGCCCCGTATGTGGTCACGCGCGCCATCATGCGGTGACGATTGCGTAATTCGTAGCGCTTCACCACCCGGCCATCGGGCAGCCTGCCAAACTCCATTTCTTCGACCAGCGGTTTGTTACTCATCTGCGTGGTAGCGCAACCGGCGATGGAAAATACCAGCGCCGCGATAACAGCGGTTCGTTGTAATCTATTCACGTGCAGCTGCCAAGCGGGAGGGTTACTTTTTTACAAATAACGCGAGCGAGGCGGTATAGCCGTGCACAAAATTCTTCTCGCCTACGGGGCCAATCTCGCCGTTGCAGAAGAACCCGGCGAGGCCGAGCGGCCCAAATGCGCGTTGCACGTGGCCGGCATCGTGATGCGGCCTGCCGAACATCCGCTGACCGCGGCCGTTGCAACTGCACAGGCACGCGCCGTAAATCGGCCGCGTCCCCACGTGTTTAGTGGCCCGTTGCAGCAACGCTTCAATATCTTCGGTCCCGGCTTTCGCATCCCGACGCTGAAATTGCATCGTTTGACCGACGCGTGGTGTCGCGCCCACGGCGAGCGTGCCGGTGCTCGGGTCCACGCCGATCAGGTTGCGAATCAGAAAATCGCCACGATGAAACTCCTCCAAATACTCGTTCACAACCAGACCGATAAATAAATTACCACGCAAGCTTTGTTTATCCGGTTGCGAAAGCTTGTTGAGAGTTTCCATCAATACTTCATAGGCCGGACGATTGCCGATCTCATGAATGTAGTGTCCGTCGGCGCGCGTGATCGTCCACGTATCGCCGATGGGCGTGCAGCCCTGGGAGATGACTCCGGCGAGCTCGACATCACCGCTAATGGACGTTGCGAGGGCGCCGCCTTCGAGGACCTGATTGTTCCAATAGAGTTGCGTGCTTTGGTCGGTGAACTCGCCGCTCGCCAATCCGCCAAGCGTCGGCCGCCCTGTATAAGCCTCGTTCCACATGGGCAGCCATGCGTCACAATTGAACGTAAACGGATCGACAAAGGCCAACCAGCCATTCGTCTGCTCAATACCAGTCTCCATGTGCCAATAACCAGGGCCGGTCGCTTCCTCCACTTGCTCCTGCGACAAGTGGACGACGTCGAGCTTCGCGCCCGGGAGCGAATAAAGACCCAGCGCCATGCCGGCTTGTTCCTCAATCTCCTTGTCGGTCGCGATCAGACTGGCACCGGAACAGCCGATCAGCGTGGGGACTTGTGCCTCGATCTGTACGAGCTCTAAAATTTCCTGGGCTTTCGGGAACACGCATGGCGCCATGAAAATCAGTCCGAGCGTGGGCGGCGCCGCGAGTTTGCCGCGCATTTCGCGCAACGCCGCCGCGCTCGCCGCTTCCGGCCAGTGTCCTGAAATGGAATGCACTGCTTCCATACGTACAACATATACGCTAATCTCACGTTGATGCCTCTAAATATTAAGCGGCTCGTGATCGCGCTTGCTTGCGGCGCCGTGCTGGCGCGAGCACAGGAGCCAAAGATCAGTTCCATCGAGCCGTCCGCACTCGTTCCGGGCAAGACCACGCGAATTGTCCTTCATGGCGATAATTTGGAGACGAATTGGACGCTCTGGGCGAGCTTTCCTTGTGCTGTCGTGGGCGACCAAGTCACCTTGCCACCGGACGCGCCCGTTGGGATTGGCGCGGTCCGGGGAGTCACGCCGACAGGCGCATCCGCTTTTCACCTGATCATGATCGATGACCTCCCGACCGTGAAAGAGTCGGGCTCGAACCAAACGGTTGCGGTGGCTCAGGAAATCAAACCGCCAATCGCAGTCGACGGCGCCTGCAATGATTTGAATTTTGACTTCTACGCCTTCCAGGCACGCAAAGGGCAGGAGTATTCAATCGAGGCCGTCGCCCAACGCCTCGGTTCGCAGGCCGACACGGTGATTCGCATCCTCGACGACAAGGGACATGAATATGCGTTTTGCGACGATGGGCCCGGTGTTGGCCGGGATAGCCGGCTTATTTTCAGAGCACCTGCCACGGCGCGGTATTTAATCGAGGTTCGGGACATCAATTACCAGGGGGGCACGGGATATCGTTATCGATTGCGCGTCGGTTCCTTTCCATTGCTGACGGTGCCATATCCGCCGGTCATTCCGCGCGGCAAAACGAGTGACGTCTGGCTCGCAAATCCAAAGCCGCTAAAAGTATCTGCCCCTGCCGATGCCATCCGCATCCCGCTCAGCGTCCGCGGCAAGGCAGGGTCAGGCTTTGCGTCGGTCCTCGTCAGTGACTTAGACGAGGTGATCGAAAAGGAACCGAACGATACCATCGAACAGGTATCTTTAATGAAAGAAAGTGTCTGTGGCCGTTTCGAAAGGGGAAAAGACCGCGATCTCTTCCGCTTCGAAGCCAAAAAGGACGAGCGTCTCGTCGTCGCGGCCCGCACGCGCAGTCTCGGTTCGGCTTGTGACGTATTGCTGAACATCCTGAAAGGCGACGGCTCGAAGCTCGTTGAGGCAAACGTCACTGGCGCTGATGAAGGTACCATTACAAACACTTTCAAAGAAGCCGGCTCATACTTCGCCGAACTGCAGGAACTCACAGAAAGCGCCGGCCCGGATTTCATTTACCGCCTTACAGTCTCGCGTCTCGATCGGGGGTTCGAACTCTCAACCGAACAAGACAGGTGGGAAACCACTAAAGAAGGTTACTTCACGCTCAAGGTTTCGTGCGCTCGCCGGCAGTTTGAGGGTCCGATCACCCTCAGCCTCATCGGCGGCGATGACCTAACGATCGAGAACAATCTGATTGCGGAGAAGAAAAACGAAACTGTGCTCAAACTGAAACCGGGACCCGACTTCCCGCACGCAAAACTCGTGCAACTGCGACTTGCCGGAAAATCAACCGAAAGCGACATGCCCAGGAACGCGCTGGTTAGCACGGCTCCTGCCTTGCGTAAACTATGGCCAAAACTTCCTACCCTGCCGTTGGAACTTGACGGATTGACGGCTCTGCTCGTCCCTTAAGTCAATCCCTTCCGCGCCCGTCCGACTCTTCCTCTTCTTGTTTTCGCCGCCTCATCCGCTCCCGCATTGCCGCCAGAAGTTCGTTGCTGCAAATCACCTGTTCATCTTCACCCTCTGCCTGTGCCTGGCCGTGCTCCTTGTCGTCGTGCTTCTGCATAATATCTCCTCGCCTGAATCTCCGCCGCTTGCGAATACCGGTCAAACGGGCTGTTTCCCGCCCCGCGATGGAGGAATTCATTCATAAAAAGTGTTGCGCCAATTTTTCTGATCGGCTCGAATGCCCCCCGGATTCGGGAAATTAAATGGATTCGGGATTATGAAAAAAATCTTTGCACTGGCCGTTGCTTCACTCGTTTTGGCTGCAACAATTAACGCCGCGGACCAACCTGCCGCAAAAACGCGTCCCTTCCGCGGGACGATTAAAACCATTAACAAAGCGGCACAGACGATTGTGCTCAAGGGTCCGAAAGCACAAACCTTCAAGATCCTTGCTGAAACTAAAATGCAACGTGAAGGCAAACCGGTTGGCTTCGAGGACATTGCCACCGGGGACACATTACTGGGCGGTTTCGCCCGCCAGGCGCCGGATGGCCACTGGGACGCATTGAAGCTGAATCTGGCCGCGAAAGCGCCCGACGCCGCAGGCTCACCGAGCCCCGCGACGAAAGTGGCGCCGACTCCGAAAGTGCCCAAGGCGAAATAAAGATCGTTCCCGAGCGGTCCGAAGCATTGGGAACTGTTCACTTGCGGTCGCACGTTTCGCAGACATTCTACCTTAATGCGAATACGTGTCATGGGCGCGGCGGGTGGAGAGGTGACTGGGTCGGCGTACCTGGTGGAGGCCAACGGCTCAAGGGTGCTGGTGGATTGCGGTTTGTTCCAGGGCGGCAAGGAGGCCGATGAAAAGAACCATCGGCCTTTCGTCGAACCTGCCGGGTTGGACGCTGTCCTGCTGACCCACGCGCATTTGGATCACACGGGGCGTGTGCCGCTATTGATCAAACAGGGCTATGCCGGCCCGATTTACGCCACCGCGGCCACCGTCGACCTCGCGGATATCGTCCTTAAAGATTCGGCCAAGCTGCAGACGCAAGATGCTGAGCGGATGAACCGCAAGCACCAGGGCAAGGGCGAACCCAAAATCGAGCCGCTCTATACTGTCGAGCACACCGAGCCCTTCCGTGGCATGACGCGGCCAGTGCGCCTGCATGAAGCGGTAACTGTGACAAAAGAAATTACCGCCCGCTGGTTCGAAGCGGGTCACATGCTGGGTTCAGGCAGCATCGAATTGTCGGCCAATGGCAAGACCGTCGTATTCTCGGGCGACCTTGGCCCGACCACATTGCCGATTCTGCGTGAGTACGAGCGCCTGAAGAACGCTGATTTTGTCTTCCTGGAATCCACTTATGGCGATCGCGATCATCGCCCCTATGTTGAAACCGTGGCGCAATTCGAGCAAATCGTCAGCGAGGCAGCGGGGCAACGCGGAAAAATTCTGGTGCCAACCTTTGCCATCGGACGGGCCCAGCAAATTATTTATCATTTAGCGATCATGTTCACCGAAGGGCATGTGCCACGTTTCCCGATTTATCTCGATAGCCCCATGGCGATCGAAGCATCGAAGGTTTTCGCCCGCTATCCCGACCTCTATGATGAGGACCTGCTGCGTCTCAAGAAGAGCGGCACGGCGCCCCTCGACCCCAAGTGGTTCACACCCTGCGTGACCGCGGAAGACTCCAAAAAGCTCAACGAAGTCGAGGGGCCATGCGCGATCCTGGCCGGGGCCGGGATGTGCACCGGCGGCCGCATTTTGCATCACCTGAAGGCGAATCTCGCGAACCCCCACACGCACGTATTGATCGTTGGCTTCCAGAGCGATGGCTCACTCGGCCGCAGGCTCGTCAACGGCGAGAAACTGGTCCGCATCCACGGCGAAGAAGTTCCGGTGAACGCGGGAATTCACACGCTCAGTGGGTTCAGCGCGCATGCGGGCCAAAGCGAGTTGTTGAACTGGTTTGCGCCGCTGGCACCGCGCAAACCGGCACTGGCCCTGACACACGGCGAACAACCGCAGCGCATGGCACTGGCGGAAAAACTACGCGAGCGCTTCAAAGTGCAGCCGCGCCTCCCACAATTGGGCGAGGTGATCGAACTGTGACGGTCGGCCAACGGCTAACGGTACGCGTTGAGGACGTCGCATTCGGCGGCGATGGCGTCGGCCGCTTCGAGCAATTTGTTGTGTTCGTCCCGTTCGTCGTTGCCGGCGAATTGCTGGAAGTGGAGGTCACTGAGGTCAAACGCAATTTCGCCCGCGCCCGACTCCTGAATGTAATCGAGCCTTCGCCACAGCGGGTCACCGCGCCTTGTCCGTACTTCGGCGCGTGCGGCGGCTGCCAGTATCAGCATGTTGCATACGCAGCGCAGCTTGAACTGAAGCATAAGCAAATTACTGACATTTTTGTTCGGATTGGGAAATTCCCGGCCGCCCTCATCGCGCCGGTGATGCCCTGTCCGCAACCGTACGGATACCGCAATCGCGTGATGATCCGTTCGCAATGGGACAAGTTCAAGCAAGGTCTGAACATCGGTTTTTTGCGGCACGATAACCCACTGGTTGTGGACATCGAGGCGTGCAAAATCTCTGAACCTGCCATCAATGAACAGATCCGCCATGTGCGCGCGCATCCCCCGCCCAAGGGCGGAATCAAGGTCGTGCTCCGCATTGCGGCCGAAGGATGGCAGGTGCCGCAGGATTCGTTCTTCCAGAACAACTTTTTTCTGCTGTCGACTCTGGTGGAAACCGTACGGGCGATGGTTACCGCGAGCGGCGCGCGGCTGTTGGTGGACGCCTATTGTGGCGTAGGCTTCTTTGCCCTCGAACTTGCCGACCTTGTGGATCGCTTCGTCGGAATCGAACTGGACAAACACGCCATCAAGGCCGCGCGCGCGAACGCCGCGGCGAAACAACGCACCAATGGTGACTTTATCATAGGAACCACCGAGGAGCAGTTGCCGCGGGTGCTCGAAAAAGCCAGCCTGCGCCCGGCCTCCATCGTTCTGGACCCCCCACGCACAGGGTGCCGGCCTGAGGTGCTGGAATTGCTCCGCCGAACCCGCCCGAGTCAAGTCATTTATGTGTCCTGCCACCCCGCCACATTGGCCCGAGACTTGAACATTTTGTGCTCGGGAAATGTCTTTGAACTGAAACAGGTGAGACCGCTGGACATGTTTCCGCAAACCCAGCACGTGGAGTGCGTTGCGGAATTGCGGCCCAGGGAGCGGGAGTGAGCGAATTTCGCCCCATCCGGGCCATTTCGACACTCCGGTTTGCTTTTAAGACGGCTGACCTGCGTTTGTAAATAAAATGCGTACCGAATCGAATCTGAGTTTTGTCCAACGTCGGCTGCCGTGGGTCATTGCCGTCGTAATCCTGGTGGTCTACTGTGCCACCACCACCCGATGGCTTACCGTGCCCGGCGTGCCGAATTATGCACGGGTGCTCGGCTGGGATTGGCAGCCAATCCTGGTCGCCCCGTTGTATCACCTCCTGACGTATCCCGCGCGCTTCCTGCCGGCCGGCTGGCAGATTTTGGCGCTGAATATCTTTT
>DATENK010000508.1:0-2986 GCA_035275085.1 Verrucomicrobiia bacterium
TCCTGCGTCGAATTCGATTGCGGCCAATCCAGCAAAACCACATCGAACTCATCGGCGTCTGAAGGTTTGAAATCCTTGCGCGAGGCTACCTCGATCCGGCCCACATTATGTTTTAGAAAACCCTGAAAATGCGTTGCGCGCGAACTGTCACGGTCACCCACGTAAAGCACCTTGAGCTGATCAAGCGTGCGGACAGGTTCACTGGCAAAAGCCGTGGTCAGCAGAGCCACCAGAAGCACACCCCAGACTCTCATCGTGGTTTAACTACCTCTAGCTCAGCCTCCATGTCAATCGATTCCGGCGGCCAGCACACAAGGTCGTTGCACACTTGGAATTCGAATTTGAACTGTAGTTTGTGTTTCGCAGGTCGCGAGTAGCCTCCGGCTAATAACCGACAGGAAAACAGGGCTTCGCCCGCGATCGTCCGTGCGCCATCCGCTTTCAGCTTCGGTTCCGGTCCCCGCCAGGGTCCTTCCTGCTGGATGTCACGCGGCAGTTTCCCCTCGATGCGTGTGGCCGAATTTTCTGAACCGGACTTTTCCAGCGAATAAATCCAATGGCCTTCCGCGATGCGCGCTTTTATGAACACCGTAACCGTTTCGCCTGGCGCCACGTTGGCTGGCTGAAGCGCTATCACAGCCGTCACGCGCTGTTTTCCGGTCGGCGCCGTCACCTGGATTTGCGGCGTCGCCTGCCGCTTGAGTTCAAACACGATGTTCGTCCCCCGTTCTGCATCGCGAATCACACGCGAAACTGCCGGTTCATATCCGTCGGCCTCAACGCGGAATTGCCAATCGTGCATCGGACCGGACCCGCCGTAAAGCGTTCGCTCGTAATCCAGACTGAATTCGCCGTGGCGAAACGTCTTCCGTTCGTGGTCGTACCAGGTTCCCGGCGAATGCGGCGGCGGCTGAACGTAACGCCCGTTCAGGATGAATGCCGGAATAGGCTTTTGGGTCGCCGCGTCAAGGACGACACCAGTCACCCGAAAAGCTGGCCCAAGTTTCACCGCGGTTTCGCCATCTGACGGTTTGAACTGCAAGTGGCTGCGGCCCATGTAACCGATCTTCGAGAAATTCCAAGTGCAAGTTCGGTCAGGCGCGTTGGTCCAGATGAAGGTGCCCTGCACGTCGGTTTTCCACGTGCGATCCCAATAGAACCAGCGGCTTCCATTTGGGCCCTCCAGTTCGGCAACACTGGCGTTAACTCCCGCGAGCGCCTGGCCGGCCTCGTCCTCAACACGGAATCGCCACGGCTTGCCTTTCTGAAGGCGCACCTCGACCGGTGAAAAATTCGTGTTGACCACTTCAATCGTTGGCGCCCAACCCTCGGCATCGATGCCAATTAACCGGCGTTGCGGACGCTGGCGCGAAAACGCAAACTTCCCCGCCGTATCGGTACGCCTGACCGGTTCATCCTGAACGAAATGCTCATCACCAAGCACAACGGTTGCGCCTGTCACCGGTTCCCCTGAATCATTCAGAACACGCCCGCTGATGGTGCCCACGCGATAAACCTTCAGTTCAGCCGCGGGCAACGAAACGTTTTGCTCGGGCCACTCGAAATCCGGATGTGAAAATTCCAACCGCACGTACGCGCTGTCCTTCGGCACGAACTCGCAGACCCAGCGCCCTTCCGCATCCGACGTCACTGGGAAATCCTCGACGGCAAACCGCGTGCCCGATAGCGGCCCTGGCACAATGACCGTAATAGTCCCGCCAGCTACTGGATTGCCGCTGCCATCGATCGCTCGGCCGCGCAATGTTTCTGCAAGAACTAATCTGAACTCCGCATTGGTGCGTGTTTCCATCTTCATCGGCGCGTACCCGCGCTTGTGCACCATCACATTCGGGCCATCCGCGCTCGCTCGTCCCACCACGTCAGTCGTATTCGTAACGCCTTTCGAAATAACCGACGCGCCCGCGATTGGCCGACCCGTCTCGCGATCCACCACGTGCACTTCCACCCCAAACACCGAAACCGCCGCCCACAGTGGCCCGACCAGACCCCAAAAAGCCCGCATTCCTCTCACACTTCTCACGTTCTCACAAGTCTCACGCTCTTTTTCAAGTTGGGACTTGCTTGTCCGCTATCTGCTGGAATATTTCCTTGCGCTGAAACCGGAATGCAGACGTATCCAAAACATTATTGCGGTGTCTTCGGCATTTTCGGTCACCCGAATGCCGCGGAACTGACGTATTACGGCCTGTATGCCCTGCAACATCGAGGGCAGGAAAGCGCCGGGATAGTGTCCTCGGACGGCGTCGATTTCCGCGCCCACAAAGGCATGGGGCTGGTCTCGCAAATATTTAATTCGGGCGTCCTGCAACAGCTCGAAGGCACCCTCGCCATCGGCCACACGCGCTATTCCACCACCGGTTCGTCGCATTTGCGCAACGCCCAACCGCTCACGGTCGATTGCTCCAAAGGCCAAATCGCCATCGCGCATAACGGAAATCTTACCAATGCCGCGCAGCTCCGCGAAGAACTCGAATCCCACGGCTCGATCTTCCAAACCAGCGTCGATAGTGAAATCATCCTGCACCTCATGGCGCAACCATCCCTCGGCGGGCAGGACAACAATCTGATCCAAACCGTCCGCCGCATTGAAGGCGCTTATTCGCTCGTGATCATGACCGAAAACGAGCTGATCGGCGTGCGTGATCCGCATGGTTTTCGTCCCCTATGCATCGGCAAGCTCGGTGATGCCTGGGTCCTCGCCAGCGAGACCTGCGCGCTTGACCTCATCCAGGCCAAGTTCGTCCGCGACGTCGAACCTGGCGAAATTGTGATCTTTGACGAAACCACGAAGGAAGGTCCGCGCAGCATCAAGGCCTTCCCCGAACACGAGCGGCGCGCCTTTTGCATCTTCGAATACATCTATTTCGCGCGGCCGGACAGCACCATTGCCAACCGCGGCGTGTACCAAACGCGCGTTGAACTTGGCAAGCAGCTCGCGCGCGAAAATCCCATCAAGGCCGACATC
>DATENK010000509.1:0-2326 GCA_035275085.1 Verrucomicrobiia bacterium
CGTGGCCTGATGGAAGCTGAAATCGATTACGCAATCTGCTTTGCCGATCACCCCTGCGAGGTCATCACCCAGGTCAATTCCGGCGGCTACGTGGATCTCAGCCATCCGCGCCGCGCACTGGAGCAAAGCCTGTCCCATGCGCCCCTTCGCGCCGGTAATAATTACTTTGGTCATGGGTTACTTCAGGATCCCGCACTCAATCAGCGTCGCACGCAATGTCTCGCGATTCTGTGCGCTGATCGGGACCAGGGGCAAACGAAATTCTTCGCGCACCAAATTCATCATCGCGAGCGCCGCTTTCACCGGGACCGGATTGGTTTCAATAAAAAGGTCCTTAAACACCGGGTAATATTTCTGGTGCAGCCGTTGCGCCGCCGCCACGTCGCCCTTCGTAAATGCGTTCACCATCTGCGTCACTTCGCGCGGAATGATGTTTGACGCAACGCTGATCACCCCCTGTGCCCCCACCGCCATGAAGGGCAAGGTCAGCGAATCATCGCCGCTGACAATGGTAAACTTCGGGCCTAGCGCCGCGCGCAATTGACTGACGCGATCTGCGCTACCGCCGGCTTCTTTGATACCAACAATATTTTTGCACGCCCGCGCGAGGCGCCTGACCGTCTCCACCGCGATCTCGACACCGCAGCGGCTCGGAACACTGTAAAGCACAATCGGCAGCTTCGTTGCTTCGGCGATGGTCTTGAAATGCTGGAACAAACCTTCCTGCGTCGGCTTGTTGTAATACGGGGCGACTTGAAGAGAACCGTTGGCGCCTGCCCGCTCCGCTGCTTTCGTTAAATAAATCGCTTCGCTGGTCGAATTCGCCCCCGTTCCCGCGAGCACTTTTACTTTGCCGGCCGCAGCGCGCACCGTCGTTTCGATTACATGGATATGCTCGTCATAGTCGAGCGTGGGCGACTCACCTGTGGTCCCCACCGGCACCACGCCATCGACGCCGCCCTTAACCTGGAACTTCACAAAGCGGTTCAGCGCCGCCTCATCCACTTTGTTATCGCGGAAGGGCGTGACGATGGCGGTGTACGTGCCGGTAAACATATCTTATATTTCGATTCGCCCCTGATATACAAACTCCGCTGGCCCCGTCAATTGCACGTCGATAAACTCCCCGCTGCGTTCCTTGAAAATGACTTCAAGCACGTCTCCGCCCTGCACCGTCACTTTGACGGGCGCTTTAAAACCATGCACGCGCGACGCAATCAGCGCCGAGGCGGTGACGCCCGTGCCGCAGGCCAAGGTTTCGCCTTCCACGCCACGCTCATAGGTACGCACACGGATGTGGTTGGGTCCCACCACCTGTGCAAAATTCACATTTGTCCCCTTGGGCGCAAAGTGGGGATGATACCGAATTTCCGCGCCAAGCTGCTGCACCATTGCTTTGTCGGCGTCGGCCACAAACAAAACTGCGTGCGGTACGCCGGTGTTTAATGAGTGAATGAGCGTCGTATTCCCGCCCGCAGACACCTTCTGCGAAAGCGTGAGGCCCCGCGGCTGCGTCAGATTCACCGTTACGCGCTCGCCTTCAAATGTCGCGCTGATTACGCCCGCGCCAGTCTCGAAACTGGTTTTCCCATTCGCGCCCGCCACCTGCTGGATGAAACGCGCGAAGCACCGCGCTCCGTTGCCGCACATGTCAGCCACGCTGCCGTCGCTGTTGTAGAATTCCCAGGCCCAGTCGGCCTTGCCGGAGATGGAGGGAATAAGCAGAAACAAGCCATCGGCCCCGATGCCGCGCTGGCGATGGCATAGCCGGACAATCTGCTCGCGGTTAAGCCGGATTTTCCGCGCGCGATCATCGATCAGAACGAAGTCGTTTCCGGCCCCGTTCATTTTCGTAAACTCCAGCACCATAGCAGTAAAATTACCAGAACCCGGTCGGGTGCAAAGGGCAAAAGCGATCATTTACCACGAAGGCAGTAACAACACGGAGCAAGCAGGGATTTGGTCCCGCGTCCTACGTGGTAAATCTGCCGCTTACGGATGCGCGTATTCCTTATAGTGTTTGCGCAAAAGGTCTTCGCCGAAATCGCCGTCGAAATCGCGCCACACCGCATGAATGTGATTGTTGTTGTTTTGCGTGTCGTCGTATTCCAACAGGAACGTCGGTCCCTGCACCCGATAATAATGTCCCTCCCCGCGCTCAATGCCACCCGCCCAGGCAAAGCGGACCTTATCCAGACCGGCCTTTTCAATTTTTGCCACATCGTCTTTCGCCAGTTCGGGACGGTACCGCTCCAGATAGGCTTTAATGACTTTCAGCAGCGCCTGTTTTTGTTCGCCCGATAACCTTGAGCCTTCAACACCGGCA
>DATENK010000510.1:0-8030 GCA_035275085.1 Verrucomicrobiia bacterium
GCAACGGCGCCCGCGTTTTGTGTAAATGCAGACCGTTGCTTACCCGAGGTTCGTGAAGTTGCAGAGAGTCAAAGTATTGATTGTGGACGACCACGCCATTGTGCGCGAGGGTCTGAAGGCTGTCCTCCAGATCGATCCCCGCCTGGAGGTGGTCGGCGAGGCTTCCAACGGTAAACAGGCGATCCAACTGACACGTTCTCTCAAGCCCGACGTTGTCTTGATGGACCTGATTATGCCGGTGATGGACGGCATCGAAGCGACGCGGCAAATCGCGACCCAATGCCCGCTTTCGAAGCTGCTGGTGTTGTCGTCTTATCCCGAAAAGGATCTGGTCGAGCGCGCGGTGGCTGCCGGCGCAACGGGCTATTTGCTTAAACATTCCGCGTCGGGCGAAGTGTTGCGGGCGATCCATCAGGTGTATAAGGGCGCGGCGTTTTTCAGCTCGTCGGTGGCGCGCATGCTCTCGGATGGCACGGGCTCGGGCATAATTCATAAGAACTCCAGCACCACGCAACTGACGCCCCGGCAGAACGAAGTGCTGCGCCTGATCGCCGAGGGGAACTGCAACAAAGAAATCGCCAAACATCTGGAGATCAGCATCAAAACTGTCGAGAAACATCGCCAGGAATTGATGACCCGCTTGAACATCCACACCATCGCCGGGCTGACCCGCTATGCGTTGGCGAAAGGCTTTGTGTCCGGCGAACGGCCCAAGACCGAATACGAAATCGCGCAACAGTCCCTTCCGGTTACCGCTGCTCCGCCCGCTGCCTCTATCCGCCCCAACGCGACCAAGACCCGCCGTGCGGCGGCGTGATTGAAGCCGCGAAGCAACCTCGCGCCTTAACCGGAATAGGCACGGATGCTTCCTACCGGTAAGAATCGGATTGTGACGGCCATTGACCACATCAAAGCGCTGCAGCAACGCAGTGGGGTCAACGAAGACGGTGAAGCTATCGAAGTTATTTTGGCACCACCGCTAACACCCGCCCAGATTGACTCGGTACAAGCGCGAGTCAGACAGCCATTGCCTCAGGAATTGCGGACGTTGTTAGCGTTTTGTTCCGGAATCGAGGGTTGTAGACTGGATCTGGACTTCACCGGGGAACGGATGGCCTTCGAACACGAAGAGGCGTTTCCGAATGGCTGCCGATCGCGCATGACGGGTGCGGTAACTTCTGGGTTCTGGACATCACCCCAGAGACCGCCCGGACAGCTCCAGTATTTTTTGCGGGTCACGATGCTCCGGTGATTTTGTATCAGGGCCGAGACCTGGCTTCGTTCCTTTCAGAACTCCTGCAGATGAAAAGGTCTCTGGTTGACGAAGTTTGTGAGGACACATTGTTCGACGTATGGCGCACAAATCCTCGTATCATCGATCACGCCAGCGCTGCCCAGTCTTGCGACACAGCAATTCGGTCTTTCGTGTCAGAGTTGCCTGAAAATTTCGAGATCATCGATTTGCGCGATGTCAGTCCGGGGATGGGATTTTCGTGGGGACGTTACGGTCCGCGCACAGAAGTCAGGCGCCACGGCTATGAAAGGATATTTGCGTACGGCAAACCAGCGTCCAGAGGGTTTTTCGGGAAGCTTTTCCGAGGGTGACGCGGCCAGAAAAAACCCAAACGTCTTAACTTCGGATCCGTGCGAGCTGTCGCAATCCACAGTTACTACAGCGCAAGATTACCGCGCGAAGATTTTGCGGATGATTTCTTCGATGGGGACTTCCTGGATGTCGATGTCGTCGACGGGAAGGTCGTCGAGGAGGGCTTTGCAGACGGGGATGACGCGTTCGCGTTTGACTTTGAGTTGGATGCGATTCGCGGTTTTTTCCTGCACCTCGCCGTAGCGGAGGAGGTCGGTTTCCGGGAAACCTTCGGGGCGAGTGGAGGACACAGTCACCATTTTGAAATCGGCAAAGCGGTCGAGGACGTCGCTCAATTGGCCATCGAAAAATATTTCTCCGTGATCGATGATGATCACTCGACGGCAAAGCGCTTCGATGTCGGCCATGTAATGGCTGGTGAGCAGCATGGTGGTTTTGCGGCGCGTGTTGTATTCGCGCAGGAATTCGCGGACGGTTTGTTGGGAGACGACGTCGAGGCCCAAGGTGGGTTCGTCGAGGAAGAGCACCCTGGGCTGATGCAGCAGCGCGGCGATGAGTTCCATTTTCATGCGCTCGCCGAGCGAAAGCTCGCGGACGGCCACGTTGAATTTGTCCTGCACGCGCAGAAGATCGCCTAGTTCCTTCACCGTCTTTTCGAATTGGTCTTGAGGGATGCGATAGATTTTCGCGTTCAATTCGAGGGATTCGCGGGCGGGGAGATCCCACCAAAGCTGGTTTTTCTGTCCGAGCAAGAGCGCGAACTGCCGCCGATAGCCGTCCTCGCGTTCCCAGGGCACGTAATTGAGCACGCGGGCAGTTCCCGCGGTGGGATACAAAAGGCCTGCCAGCATCTTGAGCGTTGTGGTTTTGCCGGCGCCGTTGGGCCCAAGGAAGCCGACCAACTCGCCCTCCTGGAACTCGAAGTTTACGGCCTTAACTGCGGTGGTGGTCTCGTATTTGCGATGGAAGAGGCCTTTTAGCGCGCCGGAAAAGCCGGGGTGTTTCCGATACGTCCGAAACGTCTTGCTCAGGCCGTTAACTTCGATGGCGACAGCGGAATGCAATCTGAGCGAACTGTAATGCAACAATTGTTTTTCGAGAATATTAATCCAGAAGAATTAATAATGGGAAGGTGCTCGGGTCGTGAGGTACGGCGGACGGCCCAGGGGTTGTGAGGCAGGATGATCATAGGTTGAAAGGTTGGTGTCGGCTGGGACAGCGACGTTACAGCGGGAGCGTGTGCCGATTATCATCCACGGCTATTCACATCAAATCCGTCCGGGATCTTTAACGGAGCAACTGCTTCTCTAAAAAATTGATAATGTGCCGGACCTGAGCATCGACTTGCATCCGGTCTTTGACGAGACGGCAGGCGTGGAGGACGGTGCCGTGGTCGCGGCCGCCGAAGGCTTCGCCGATTTCGTTGAAGGAGCTTTCGGTGAGCTGGCGCGCGAGGTACATGGCGATCTGGCGCGGAAAAGCAATGTGTTCGGGACGGCGCTTGCCGATCATGTCCGTGGGCCGCAGATCGAAATGGTCGGCGACTTTCTTTTGGATGGCGTCGATGGTGATCGAATAGCGACCTTCTTCGTGCAGAATCTCGCGCAGCAATTCCTCCACGGTATCGATGGAAATGTCCGGCGTCTTCATCAGGGACACGTATGACGCGACGCGCACGAGCGCGCCTTCGAGGCGTCGGATGTTGGACCGGACACGTTCGCCCAACAGCATCAGCACCGGTTCCGGCAGATCGACGCCAATGACTTTTGCTTTCTTGCGCAAAATGGCCAGGCGCGTTTCGACGTCCGGCGGCTGCATGTCCGTGACGAGGCCCCATTCGAAGCGCGAGACGAGCCGCTGCTCGAGGTTCTGAATCTCGCTCGCCGGTCGATCGCAGGTCATCACGATCTGTTTGTGGGATTCATGCAGCGTGTTGAAGGTGTGAAAGAATTCCTCCTGGATGCGCTCTTTGCCGGCGAGGAACTGGATATCATCGATTAGAAACACGTCGCTCTGCCGATATTTGCGGCGGAAGCGGACGAGCTGATTGTTCTGGATGGCGTCGATGAACTCGTTCGTGAATTTCTCGGAGGATACGTACACCACCTTGGTGCGTTTACGTGTGTTGGACACGTGATGGCCAATCGCGTGCAAGAGATGGGTTTTGCCCAAACCGACGCCGCTGTAAACGAAGAGAGGGTTGTACGATTTGCCCGGCATCTGCGCGACCGAGATCGCGGCGGCATGGGCGAATGTGTTGTTATTGCCAACTACGAATGTGTCGAATGTGTTGCGGGGGTTTAGCGGAAATTCGCGCGCGCCCTCCGGTTCCGCTTCATCAGCGGGCTCAGAACGGCGCGGCAGGTGAGGCATGGGAGCCATGACCTCTTCTTTCGCGAGGAACTGCACTCTGAGCGCATCACCCGCTTCCTTGCCAAGAACGTCCTGGATCAGGGTCAGGTAGTTGTCCTTGAGCCAGGCCTCGAAGTAATTATTCGGCACCTCAAGGGTCAGAGTGCCGCCTTCCAAATGACGCGCCTTGATGGGCGCGAACCAGAGATTGAAGATTTCCTGTGTAAGCATTCCCTGCAGCCGATTCTGCGCTGCGCCCCAAACCTTTTGCGCGTGTATATCCATTGCGTTAACTCCTAAATAGCTGGCAATTTGAAGATTTATTCACTGGTTTATTTCGGGGCCGATTTGCCTTTGTATCGCCGTTCATGTCAGCCATTTGTGCCAATCCGTTTGCAATTCCGAAACAAACCATTGCCGATTACTTTATCGTTATCGGCCTGAAGCAAACCATTTGCAAGTGCCTGCCTGCCAACGATTTACGCCAGATTATCCATTCGAACATCACTCGGCGTGTCAGCGCCGAAACCAAAATCCAATAAGACCTACTGGAGTTGCGGGCGTGATTTTTATTCCAAACATTCCGCGCTGCCTAGCAGAAGATGTCAGGAGTTATCCACGAGTTATTCACAAGCCTGCAACCCGCGTGTTTTCAACCGTTTACACGTCGTAATAGAGATAAAACTCGTAGGGATGCGGACGCAGTCTGAGGGCGTCATGCTCCTTCCGTTTGTGGCTGATCCACATGTCGAGAAAGTCGCTGGTGAAGACATCACCCTTCAGCAGGAACTCGTGATCGTCCTCCAAACAATCCAAGGCTTCGCCCAAGCTGCCGGCGACATTCGGGACGCGTTTTAGTTCTTCGGGCGGCAACTCGTAAATGTTTTTATCCAGCGGTTCGCCTGGATCGATCTTGTTCTGGATGCCGTCCAAACCCGCCATCAACATGGCGGCAAACGCAATGTAGGGATTCGCTGCCGGATCCGGCGGGCGATACTCGATGCGTTTGGTCTTTGGATTTTCGCTATAAGTCGGAATACGGATCGCCGCGGAGCGGTTGCGCGAGCTGTACGCGAGGTTCACCGGCGCTTCGTACCCAGGCACGAGGCGCTTGTAGCTGTTGGTGGTGGGATTGCACAAGGCGCAGAGGGCGCGCGCGTGCTTCAGCAATCCGCCGATGTAATTAAGCGCCATCGGTGACAAGCCTGCATAATCATTTCCCGCGAACAGTGGTTTGCCTTTCTTCCACAAGGACTGATGCGTGTGCATGCCGCTGCCGTTATCGCCGAACAGCGGCTTGGGCATGAAGGTGACCGTCTTGCCGTGTCGACGGGCCACGTTTTTGATCACGTATTTGTACACCATCATCGCATCTGCGGCGCGAACCAGGCTGTCAAAGCGATAATCAATTTCCGCTTGCCCTGCGGTAGCGACTTCGTGGTGCTGGCGCTCGATGCGCACGCCGAGTTGCTCCATGGTAAGGCACATCTCAGTGCGGATATCCTGTTGGGTATCCAGCGGCGCGACCGGGAAATAGCCTTCCTTATGGCGAATTTTATTGCCGAGATTCGGCATTTCATCGCGACCGGTGTTCCAAATCGCTTCCTCGCTATCGATACTGTAGTAGGTGCCGTTTGGCTTATGATCGAATTGCACGTTGTCGAAGATAAAAAACTCCGCTTCCGGACCCATGAACGCCGTGTCGGCCAGGCCCGTGCCGACGAGATAACGCTCGGCACGTTGGGCGATGCCGCGCGGATCGCGGATATACGACTCGCGCGTGCCCGTCTCCGCGATGGTGCACGTGAGGCTCAAGGTGGGCACCTGGCAGAAAGGGTCCATGAACGCCGTGGCCGGATCTGGCATGGCGAGCATATCGCTCGCCTCGATGCTCTTCCAACCGCGGATGGACGAGCCATCGAAGCCGAAGCCTTCCTCGAAGACTTCGTCGGTGAGTTCGCCCATGGGGCAACTGAAGTGCTGCCACGTCCCAAACGTATCCACGAACTTGATGTCGACCATCTTGGCGCCATTCTTTCGCGCCATGTCCATCACGCTGCGCGCGCTGGGTCCCTTTGATGCATTCGATTCTTTTTTAGCCATGTTCTAAAATCTGTTTCCCGACAAAAATTCCCCGCCACACAACGTCCGCAGGGAACAACTGCAATCCATTTATGAACGCGAATGAACGTCCATGTTCATTTGCTCGGACGCGGATACTAGCAGCGAGCATTGGGGTGTAAACAACGAATCGAAAAAATTTTTCAGAGACGCAGAATCGCCCGGGAATTTGTGATTTTGTTGACTTTGTTTCTGTCGGACGCGTCAAAAATAAAAGTGAAGCATTTCATCGGTTGGCTTTTTGTTGGTTTTGTTCTGACCGGTGTCTCCTTGTCACAGACGCATGGGGCGGAGCTGCGTGAGTACCGCGACCGCGCCATGAATGGCGAGGGCGATCTCACCCGTGGGAAACAATTGTTTTTTGAGGAGAACAAATGCGGATGCGCTCGATGTCACACCATCGATGGCAGCGCTGGCAAGGTGGGCCCCGATCTCTTAACGGCGGGCGATAAATTTCCGCGCCGCGAACTGATTCGGGCAATCCTCGAGCCTTCGTCAGAGATTGCGATCGGATACGGCACGACGATTATCGAGACCAAGTCGAACGATGAATTCAGCGGCGTCATCAAGCAGGTCAGCGACGAATGGACGGAATTGACGCTGGCGGACGGCCGCAAGGTCCGTATTAAGGCGAGTGAGATCAGGGAGCAGCGCGGCAGCAATATTTCGCTTATGCCGGAAGGTTTGCACAGCGGGATCTCGGCGCGCGAGTTTACTGATCTGGTTGAATACGTTGCGAGTCTGAAGGAACGGCAAACCGCGCAATCGATGAATCGCGGGACGCCGGCGGAGATCCCGGAACTGGCCAGGCCCGTGCGCCTCGTGCCGTTTTTCAGCGAAGAGCTTCGTTTCCCGCATGCGTTCGTTCATAAACCGGGCGATGTGCGTTCCGGTCTGGTGTGGTTTGGGCAATTGCCAGGCAATCCGAGTACGTTTGTCGCCGTGCACCAGACGGGAAAGATTTGGTTGCTCGAGAAACGGGACGCCGGCGACACGAAGACGTTGTTTGCAGATGTCGCGACGCAGCTTTTCAATGAGCGCGGCCCAAACGGCTTGCTGAGCATCGCTTTTCACCCGAAGTTCCTCCAGAATCGCAAATATTATCTCAAACATCAGGTATTCGAGGACGGAAAAATCGCGACTGTGCTCACCGAACGAGAAGCCGCGACCGATTTAAAACGCGATTCAGGCAAGCGATCGCGGCGACTCTTGAAAATCGTGAGCACGACGCAGGACCACAGCGGCGGTTGTATCGAATTCGGGCCGGATGGTTATCTCTATCTCGGCATGGGCGATACCGGTCCGCAGCAAGACCCGCAAGGCCACGGCCAGGACATGCAACTCCTCCTCAGCAAAATCATTCGAATCGACGTCGACGGCCGCGACGCGGGTCTGGAATATGCCATTCCGGTCGACAATCCCTTTCGCAACCGGAACGATGCGCGGCCGGAGATCTGGGCGTTGGGTTTTCGCGAGCCGTGGCGCTTTAGCTTCGACACCGCCACGGGCGACCTCTGGGTAGGAGATGTGGGTCAGGACCGCGTCGAAGAAGTCGCGATCGTTCGGCGCGGCGAGAACCATGGGTGGAATGTGTACGAAGGGTTTGAACCTTTCTCCAATCTTTACCGGCGCGACGGCGAGCAATACATCAAACCGGTGTTCGCTTACCGCCGCAAGTACGGTAACTCAATTACTGGCGGTTACGTTTATCGAGGCGACAAAACGTCATCGTTTTATGGTGTTTACATTTGCGGCGACTACACCTCGAAACGCATTTGGGGACTCACGCAGGAAAACCGCGTCCTTAAAACCGTCCGAGAGATCGCCGTCTCGCCGCAATTCATCGCATCCTTCGGCACGGATGAAGCTGGGAACATTTACGTGGTTGGCTACGAAGGGATGGTGTACAAGATTGATTTTAGTGGCGCAAACTTCTAAACCTGATGACTAC
>DATENK010000511.1:0-6688 GCA_035275085.1 Verrucomicrobiia bacterium
ACGCAGGGGCGATTTCAGCGCCATTGATGCAACACTCGAATACCTCAACCGTGGTCGGGTCATCTGGCGACAATTTCGCCAGCGGAATTAACTCCTTTGGCGCATGGGTCACAAACACCGGATCAATCAACGTCGGTTCGATCAGCTTCTCGAACACGGCCTGCGTGACTTCGAAATCCTCATACGCTTCGCCGATCTCCGCGCCAAGCTGAACCGCCTTCGCGCGCCGTTGCGGCGCCGTTAACTCAAACCAATCCTGGCCTGCTTTCTCCCGGACCATGTCTTTGTATTTCGCGCGACGCCACGGAGGCGACAGATTGATCGTGCGCGTTAATAGTCCTTCAGCATTCTTGTGCTCGATCTTCAGCGTGCCGAGAACGTTTTGTGCCACGTGACAGACCATCGATTGAACAAGCTCCATCATTGACTCGTAATCGCCGTATGCCTGATAGAGTTCAATCATCGTGAACTCCGGATTGTGCTTTCTCGACAATCCTTCGTTCCGAAAAATTCGGCCGATCTCGAACACGCGATCGATGCCCCCAACGAGGAGGCGCTTCAAGTATAGTTCCAGCGCGATGCGAAGATAGAAATTGCACCCAAGGGCGTTGTGATGCGTTACAAACGGTTGCGCCGCAGCGCCACCGGGGATCGCCTGCATCATCGGCGTCTCAACTTCCACGTAGCCGCGACTGTGCAAAAACGCGCGGATCTCATGAATCACCTGGCTGCGGAGCAGGAACGCGCGCTTCACCTCATCGTTCGCCATCAGATCCAGGTAGCGCTGGCGATAGCGCGTCTCCGTGTCCGCCAGGCCGTGCCATTTTTCCGGGGGCGGGCGTAACGCCTTGGCGAGAATGCTGAACGAAGTCAGTTTCACGCTGATTTCGCCGGTCTTCGTCGTGAACAGTGTGCCCTTGACGCCCAGAAAATCACCAAGATCAAGGTGTCGGAAGATCTCGAATTGCTCGTCACCCAACACGTTCTTCTGCGCGTATACCTGAATGCGACCCGACTGGTCCTTGATATCGATGAACATGCTCTTGCCCATGTCGCGATGGGCAGTCACGCGCCCAGCCAGCGAGACTTCCCGGCCTTCCGTATAATTCGCCCGCGCATCCGCACACCGTTCCGCCGGCGCAAACTTATTCCGGAAGGGGTCGATCCCCCGCTCGCGCAAGGCCTGCAGTTTAGCTTTGCGCTGCTGGATCAAACTGTTCGTCTCTTCCATAAAGATCGAAACAATCGCATACCGTGGCGGTTGTTCCAAGCGCGAACACCGCTCCCTTACGGTCGCGCGGCTCTGAAAAGCTGAACATACGCGTTCTTCAGAGCCGCGACCGTAAGGGAGCGGTGTTCCGCTTCATCCCTCCAACACGGCCACCGCCGAAGCGTAAACGTTTGTGTGGCTAAGGCTCAGGTGAAGCGCGCGCCCCTGCACCTGCTTGAACAACAGTTCTCCGCCATCGTGCAAAATGACAAATGGCTGGCCGGATTCCTTGCGGCGCACTTCCATGTCCTGCCAGCCGAGTTGGCGGCCGATGCCGGTGCCGAAGGCTTTCGAAATTGCTTCCTTCGCCGAGAAACGCGCTGCAAGGAACGGCGCCGGCTGCGCGTGAGAGAAGCAGTACGCGATTTCCTCCGGTCGCAAGATCCGCTTCAGGAACCGTTCGCCGAACTTTTCATGCGACGCGCGGATCCGCTCAACTTCGATAATGTCAATGCCGACACCCAGGATCATTTCGCGACCAGCCGCAACATTTCCTTTACCGCGTCCGCAAGGCCGACGAACACCGCCCGGCTGATAATGCTGTGGCCGATGTTCAGGTCTTCCAGATGCGGGATGTGATGCAGCCCTGAGACGTTCTGGTAATTCAATCCATGACCGGCGTTAATGCGGAGCCCGGCGGAGCGTCCGTGCCTGGCGGCTTTGAGTAAACGTTCGAGTTCCTTCTCGCCGGGAAAATGTTCCGCGTACGCTCCGGTGTGAAGCTCGACATACTGGGCTCCTGCGGCGGCCGACGCGTCAATCTGCACAAGATCAGGCGCGATGAAAAGACTGACGGCGATGCCCACGCCATTCATGCGTTTGCAAGTCTCGGCAATTGCCGTGCCGTTTGCAGCCACGTCCAGACCCCCCTCGGTCGTCACCTCCTGCCGGCGCTCAGGGACCAGGCACACCGTAGCCGGTTTTAATTTGAGCGCGATGTCAACGATCTCAGGCGCATTGGCCATCTCAAGATTCAGTGGAAGCGCCAGAATTTCCCGCAGTTTCCACACGTCGCGGTCCTGAATGTGCCGACGATCTTCTCGAAGGTGAACCGTGATGCCATGGGCCCCAGCGCGTTCGCAGACGCGACCCGCTTCGATAACGTCAGGCTCCCCGCGCTCCCGACTACGGTAGCGCGCCTCCCGCAACGTCGCCACGTGGTCTATGTTGACGCCGAGTTTCACCGTCAGCGCTTTGTGCCGGCGGGAGGGGAGCTGGATCCGCCCGGCTTGGGCGCGACGGAATTGGGCGGCCTTTTGTCCACTGGTGGTCGCAGCTCAAAACGGAGTGGAAAATGTTCCGATTCCAGCCAAAGGGAGAGAGCGGCCAGTTCAAAACCGGTAAAGCCAATGTGCGACTTACGGACGAGGTTTAACTCATTCTGTGACTTTACAGTAATTTCCGTCACGGTCGGGCCGAGGACTTCAGCGACGTCACGCAACCAAAGTTCCCCCACATGGTTCGTATCGGCCTCAACGCGCCGTTTGTTGATCAGGTGCGCCAATGCAACGAGTTGGCGCGCGTGCGTCACACGCTGTCCAGTCACCTCCCAATCGTAATAAGCGAGGTCCTTGCGATCGCCTAATTGCCCGAATAGTTCCGCGGGCGGCGCATTCGAGGTTTGCACCCGAGGAAACATGCCGAAGAGGACATAATCGGAACTGCCGCTTCTGATTGGTTGCAAATAGGGCACAATAAACGGCAGGCCTTGCCACAAAATCGTGGCGCGGTTACTTACCCAGCCAAAATTCCCCATCACCTGGGGGAAATGCTTCAGCACCACGTTCGGCAGGCTTTGAGCCAGTCTCTGGATTGTGTTCGTGGCATTGCTAACCGGAACAGAAGCGAAAACCTGTCCTTGCGCATCGCCAATCCCCCAAAGCGCTATCTGATTAGGAGTGGGTTTCACTCCGAGTTCGGTCACGCCCTCGATGCGGCTTAACAGCGGAGCCAAGCCTTGCGCCGCAGTGAAGCTGATAATAGTGTCAGGAATCACGTTTGTCGGAATCCGCCACGGCTCGAACTTCCAATTCAAGGATTGTCCATAACGAAGCTGCGCCTCAGTGCGGATAAATTCGCCCCGGCCGAAGACCGTGAGCTGGGTCGGAGGCAGGTGGCGGTTCGCCAAGGCAGGCACACCCGGCGCAATGCGAGGCAGGTCAGCCTCGAATTCGAGAAGCGCATTTGCGGCCAAAGCTTTAACTGGCGAGCCAGATTTGCCCAGAGTCTGCAACCCGTCCGCCGATAGCGGGTTTTTGTCCGACCCGAAGCTCAGCAACACCCATTTGCCGGCACGCACGAATTGCAATTTATTGGGATAATCCCGCCGCTTGATCTCCCAGCCTTTTTGACCGGTCATTTCCGCCGGTTTGCCCAACTGCCAGGCAGCCGCGAGGTCCTTCAAATGTTTATCCCACACGCTCGCGCGATCATCCGCGAGCTGCACGGCGATTATGCACTCCGGCCGCGCCAACGCGCCGCGCGCTTCGATATAAGATTCGGACGCATACAGGTCCGGCAGCAACGGCTCGATATATTCGGCGCCGCTGCGCGCTTTCTTCGGCAAGTGGTTTGTCCAATATTCGCGTGGGGCCGGCGCCAATTTTTTCGCCAGTTCAGCCCCCAGCTTTTTCGTGGATGGCCGCGTGAGGACTTCCTTAAGTTTCGTCGCGTTCGTCCCCTGAGATAGCGCGCTCGCGCCAATAAAGTGATGGCGATAGATAACCCCGGTGTCCGAGGTTTTTCCAGCTTTTGGCGGTTCCAGACAGCCGCTTAACAGACACGCCGCAGCCAACCCTGAGAAAACAGCTATTTTGTTCATTCTGGCGGGGACTTAGTTGCCATGGACGGCACCCTTTTGCAACCGAATCTTGCAGCCTTGAAAATCGTGGGACGGGGACCGGACAGGTATTTCTGAAATGAGCCTTCTTACCCTGGGCTGCTACGGATGCCGCTAGTTCAACCGCGACACAACAGAAGCCGCAGGATTCGCCACGCCCGGGAGCACCGCGACGGCGAGCATGGGCTTGGGCTGCTGCGGCTGAATGCTGCAGAGATTCGCATAGCGTTGCGCACGCTCGGCGACGACTTTGCTGACTTTACCGCGAACCAATACCTGGGCGGGAGCGTTCCAAAGGACGTAGAATTCAAAATCCGAAGGATTACGATGATGTGCGGCATGAAATTGAGAGACGCGACGCTCAATTAACTTCAAGGTGACTGCTTTGGCGACTACAGGGTCGGTCCAGCGGGTTGAGTTAGTCACCGAGCGCCATTCCGGCTTAAGGATTTGATAACGGCTGATTTCACCGGCGCGGCCCACCATACGGTCGTTGTTGCCGGTTTCCAGCATCGACAGCGCGCTAAGTCGGTCCATCCCAAAGCAACCCAGCGGAGCGAGGCAAATTACTAACAACAGCGTCTTCATTTATGCTGTTATCTTCGCGCCGATGCTGCCAGAGCGGTATCAAGCCATCTACTGGGGTGTAACCCTGAAAGCACACTTTGCCGGACCTACGTAAATCCCCTAGGAAGAAACGTCCTACGGCTGATACACCCTGGCGAGTTCCAGCAGCAACGGTTCGAGCATGCGATAATATTCCTCTTCAGGGAGTCCGGATTTATTCTCGCGCAGGCGAGCAATTTGCAATTCCAGGCTGTCCCGCTTCGCTCGGAGGTCTGGCGCCATCTTCTGTTCTGAATCGCTGCGGACCAAATGAAACTGATGCGCTCTGAAGCCGTCTAAAGCGGCGCCGTCACGCGCGCGTTTCGTTGCACGGATTCCCCGAAACCAATCGGCAGGCGTGCCAAGTCCATCGCCGTTATCATCGAGCAACGGATGCTCTGTCGCCAGGCGTCCCTCGGTCTTGTAGAACTCGGTCAACTCGCGCGATGCGATTAAATACGCCTCAAGCAATGACGTCTGGCCGTCCTTGTCCAGGTCCGCTTTGGGGTCGCCAATCGCCTTGCTCATGAACGCGCCGAAGCGGGCGAAGTTTTGTTCATGCCCACTCCGTGTGGCGGTAATTACGACTCGATTAGTCGCTGACAATTTCCCCAGGAACGCGCCACTCGACGAGGCAAAATCAACGATCGCAACAGGACGTCGAAACGGCTTCAACCACTCGGAGACTTCGGTCGAGGATATGTCAGGTCCGCGAAGGTTGAACTTTGCCTCTTTGCCATCGAAGGTGCCATGTCCAATCAGGACCAACCAGAAGTCATCTGTAGAATTGGCTGCCTCCTGCGCCAAATTCGTTCGCATTATTTCGAAATCGTTGGTCGTGCCCCCGACCAGTGTGGCCTTGGTACCGGCTTTACTACATGCGTCCTTCCATTGCCGCGCCCAATCGTCGAACATCTTGCCGAACTCTTCTTCGCCTGGCGCGCCAACAACGATGAGCACATTCGCCGAGGCGAGACACGATGCAGCACATAGCAGCAAAGTGAAGGCGAATTTCAGCATGGGGCGAGTATACGAAAAATCGCGAGCAAGAGCGAAAATTTTTCAGTGACACTCGCGTCATTCCGCCTAAGCTCGCCCAGAGCTATGGAAACGACCTACAAAATCCTTGGCGGCGATGGCAAAGAATACGGGCCGGCCACACTGGAACAAATGCTCGGATGGATCCGCGACGGCCGCGTAAGCGCCGCGACACAGGTCTGGCGCAACGATCAAAACGCATGGGTCACCGCGGGCCAATTACCGGAATTGCAACTTTCCGCTCCACCGCCTCCCGTAGCGCCGCCTGGCGCCAGTGCTTTCCCTATTGATCGGATGCATCTGGTCTCTCGAATGAGATCTGGCGGTAGTTGGTTCTATTGGATTGCCGGTCTCTCTTTAATCAACTCGATCTCGGCATTTACTGGCTCCGGGTGGGGCTTCATCGTCGGCCTGGGCATCACTCGGCTTGTGGATCGGTTTGCCGATACGCGTATTCTTGCGCTGGTGGTTGATATCGTCATTGCCGGTGTCTTCGTTTTATTGGGCGTGTTCGCAAATCGAGCACAGCTTTGGGCGTTCATCGTCGGCATGGTCGTATATGCCCTCGATGGCCTCATCTTCGCCAAATCAGGCGCATGGCTAAACACCGCGTTCCATGTGTTCGTGCTCATCGCCCTCTTTAATGGTTTCCGCGCCGCGCGGCAATTGCGGATGTCGGCATGATCTGCCGCTGCTTTTGAGTGGAAACGTGGCCGGGCTTGAGGCAAGCTGACTCAATGGCGAACGGCCCAATTGCGAATGCGGTAGCAGAGGAAGTGCTGCGGCGTATTTATGGCGACGATCTTCTCGGCTGCAAAGTCAGTCTGGATGAGATTGCGGACATCATTGAAGCGGGCCTAAAGCACGACAGGGAGCAGCAGCAGGAGTTGGTGGAGATGTACGAGAAAGCCATTGAAGCCGTTGACCTGCTCTCC
>DATENK010000512.1:0-2142 GCA_035275085.1 Verrucomicrobiia bacterium
CGCAGCGGGCAGAAGGTAGGCGGCCAGAGTGATTCCGGCGGCTAGATCCGGTCTCAACCATTCGGCACGGTAACGAGGAAGCCATTCGGCCGCAGGAATCGCCATTTTCCAGCCGGAGCTGCCAGGATTCTCGTTCCCAACAGCGGAATTGCGGACGGGATTATCGGTCACAATGGTCACGCGGCGGATTCGGTTCGGGTCGATTGGCGCGATGGTGTCCCAACGCGACCACCCAAGGTCCCATTCCGGGGGGCGGCGCTGGTATAGGACCTTGGCCGTATTAACGACGCGTCGCGTCGTAGAAGATAGAAGCTCGAAGATAGAAGTTCGGGGGAAGAGTTGCGACCGCGAATTAGCGCGAATTCTTCGTCTGGGGAGCGCAGGCGCCTCGCCTGCTGGTGACGGCGCCCTCGCCGTCACGAACTTTTGCCGGGAAGATATTGCGGCGAGGCGCCGCAAAGTGCAGGCGAGGGCGCCTGCGCTCCCCAGAATCCCGCCCAAACCAGCACGGGCTTTTCGCACCCATTTATTCATTTTGCCGAGCAACTAAGAGAGCACTCTCTCCACTGTCAACTTGCCGGCAATTAATTGGAGTGATGGAGTAAAGGAGCAGTGGAGTAGTCGGCGGCTATGGCGCGGTCAAGCTACGCTTGCAAGTAGACGCGGCGTCTCGCCGCGTTGTCTAATCTAAGGAAAGTGGCGGGACGCCGCTTCTACATTAAATGTGGGAGCGGCCTCAGAGCCGCGAACTTCCCGTCTTCAATACTCCAGGCCTTTTCGACAAAATGCACAGAACTCACAAAATCACTGCCATTAGGCTTTTCGGGGGCATTCATGTTCATTTTGTTAATTCTGTCCGAGTCTCGGTTTTCGACCCATGTGTTTGAGATCAGCTTGATGCTTTCCCCATCGGTTGCAGATTGGAAACATGCGTATTTCCCTCGCCACCCGCCCAAACCTCGAATTGATCGAGGAAAATTACCGTCGCTGGCAGGAAAATCCGGAGGCGGTCGATTCCGGATGGTCGGCATTTTTTGAAGGGTTCGAGCTGGGAAACCTGCCCCAAAAAAATGGGGCTGCGGTAGCAACGGCGCCGGGCGAGGATGTTCGCGAATGCGCGTTGCAAACGCGAATTGACGGGTTGGTTTATGCCTATCGCACGTTGGGACACACCATCGCGCGGGTAAACCCGCTCGCCGACAAGCGCCCGGAAAATCCGTTGCTCACCCTGCGGGAACTCGGATTCAGCGAGAAGGACCTGGATCTGCGCGTTTCCTCAAAATTCTTTCTCGATAATCGGTCAATGACTTTGCGCGAAATGCTCGGCGCGCTGGAAGCAATTTACGCGGACACGATCGGCGCGGAGTTCATGCATATCCAGAACCCGCGCATCCGGAACTGGGTTTTGCATCGAATGGAGACGCGGCCTAACAAGCGCGAAACGCCGCGTGCCGTTCAAATCGCTTTGCTGCGCGCGTTGCTCGAAGCTGAATCTTTCGAAGTGTTTCTGCATCAGCGTTACGTCGGGCAAAAGAGATTTTCGTTGCAGGGCGCAGAATCGCTCATGGTCATTCTCGACACCATTTTGCATAAGTGTGCTCCTCATGGAGTGGAAGAGATTTGCATGGGAATGGCGCACCGCGGGCGCCTCAACGTGCTCGCTAATTTTTTGCGCAAATCACTCGAGGTCATCTTCACCGAGTTCACCGAAAATTATATTCCCGATCTCGTGGCCGGTGACGGAGACGTAAAATATCACCTCGGCTATCGTACCGTTCGAAAACTTGGTTCGGGCGCGGAAATTGAGATTCGATTGGCCGCGAACCCGAGCCATCTCGAAGCGGTCGATCCGGTGGTGGAAGGCACGGCCCGCGCGCGCCAGCGCATTCGCGGCGACACCGAGCATCGGAGGAAAGTTTTGCCGTTGCTTATCCATGGGGACGCGGCCTTCGCAGGGCAGGGGATTGTCGCGGAAACGCTCAACATGTCGCAACTGGTTGGCTACGGAACTGGCGGCACCGCCCATGTCGTGGTCAACAATCAGATTGGTTTCACCACTTTGCCCGAGGACGCACGCTCTTCCATGTACTGCACCGATATCGCCAAGATGATTGAGGTCCCAATCTTTCACGTGAACGGCGA
>DATENK010000513.1:0-4264 GCA_035275085.1 Verrucomicrobiia bacterium
AATCCATGGTTCGCATCGACATGAGTGAATACATGGAGAAACACACGGTCGCACGATTGATCGGCGCTCCCCCGGGATACGTCGGTTTCGAGGAAGGCGGGCAACTCACGGAAGCGGTTCGACGCCGGCCCTACAGCGTGGTGTTATTCGACGAGATCGAAAAAGCGCATAACGACGTTTTCAACGTGCTGTTGCAGGTGTTGGATGATGGGCGGTTGACCGATGGGCAAGGCCGGACGGTGGATTTCCGCAACACGATCGTGGTGATGACCAGCAACATCGGCTCGCCGATCATCCAGGAATATTTCAATGCCGGAAAACTCAGCGCGGAGGACAAAATCAAAATGGAAGAACGCGTGAAGGTGGAATTGCGCGGGTTCTTCCGTCCGGAATTCCTGAATCGCGTCGACGACATCATCATTTTCCACAGCCTCACGGAGAAGCAGTTGGATACGATCGTGGATATCCAATTGACGCGGCTGGAGAAACGGCTCGCGCAGCAAAATCTCTCCCTCGAGTTGGATGCGAACGCGCGGCGATTTCTGGCGAAAGAAGGGTACGATCCGCAATTCGGGGCGCGTCCGTTGAAGCGGGCGATCCAGGAACATTTGCTCGATCCGCTTGCGATGAAAATGCTGGCCGGAGAATTCAAAGCCGGCGATCGCATCAAAGCCACCGCGAAAGGCGGCGCGCTGCATTTTGACCGCAGATAACTTCTAAAGTCCGCAGGAATCAGTGGCGTTGCACGCCAGTGCGGTGCCTTCCGGATTTAAGTGGGGTTTTACCTGCCGCGCGTTTGCGGGGTTTAACGCATAGATGGAGGTGCGGTTTTCAAGGCAACATTAGCGCCATGAAGCTGATTGGTGCAAAAGGATATAACGTAGTGTGTAAACTTTCGTTCGCGGCCCTGGCATTGGCGTTTCTGCCAGGCAGTGTCCAGGCGCTGCCGGACCTCATGTTGGCTGTGGAGCGCGCAAAGATGACTATCGAATACAAACGGCGTGCTTTCGACCCGAGCGAATGCGCTGTCCAGGAAGGATGCATTTTTAACAGCGGCGGGCGCAAACTGCTCTTGCTGGACGCGGGCATCCAAAACAAGGGCGCCAGTGACCTGGTGATCGGCAGCCCTTACGAACATCCCGACCTTTTCGTTTGGAGTCCCTGCCACGGACATTTCCACATGAAAGGTCTCGCGACCTACCGCGTGCTGACCTTGAGTGGCCGGCAAGTGGCGCGGGCCTACAAGCAGGGTTTCTGTCTGCGCGACGATCGCCCGAAGACGATGAATCCGACGCCCGCAAAATACACCTGCGACTATCAGGGAATTTCCGTGGGCTGGCAGGACACGTATGACAAATCGCTCGATTGCCAATGGATCGATATCTCCGGCGTGCCCCCCGGAGCGTATTGGCTTGAAATCACTATCAATCCGAATCGCGTGTTTCAGGAATCGAATTACGGCAATAACCGGGTCCTTCTTCGAATCAACATTCCGTATCACGTCTATTATTGATCCACGGAATGACGCCATGCGCACGATGGTCATTCTCCTTTGCCTGCTCGGCTTAATAAGCGTGAACGGGTGCAGCCGCCGGACGGATGCATCCGTTTACGTTGTTGAAGGCACCGTCGAGCGGACTTATCCGGGCGAAGCGCGCATCCAAATCGCGCATGATCAGATTCCAGGATACATGCAGGCGATGACGATGGATTTCAACGCGAAAAGTGCCGGCACGTTGTTCGGGTTGCAACCGGGCGATCGCGTGCGTTTCAACCTGGTGGTCACACGCGAGAAGGGTTGGATCGAAAACGTGCAGTGCATCGGCAAAGCGGCGTCGAAGCTGCCTCGGACGTTAGCGGCTCCGGCGCTCTGGACGGCGCCGTTGAAGGTCGGCCAGGTGATTCCCGACGTGACGTTCACGAACCAACTGGGTCAGCAAGTGAAGTTATCCGATTACCGAGGACAGGCACTGGCGATCAGTTTCATTTTCACGCGGTGCCCGTTTCCCGATTATTGCCCGCGCATGAGCAAGCAGATGGCGAAAGTGCACGAAAGCCTTTCGTTCATCCCCAACGCGCCAACGAATTGGCATCTGTTTTCAGTTTCCTTTGATCCCGAATATGACCGGCCAGGTGTCTTGCAGGAGTATCGGCGCAACCTGCATGTGGAGGACCGGCGCTGGGATTTCCTGAGCGGCGCACCCTCGGAGATCAAGAGCTTCTGCGCGCAATTCGGCGTTTATTTCATGCGGGATCGCGGGACGATCGAACATAATCTCATGACGGCGGTGATTGACACGCAAGGCAGGCTGCAACGCTTGTTCCCCGGAAACAAATGGCGGCCAGACGATGTGATCGATGAGCTGGCGAGCGCCGCGGCATTGCCGATCCCCAACAACCTGGTTGTGCGATGATACGCGTTTGGCTTTTGCTGGTTTTGTCTGTGGCTTGGGCACGCGCCGACTGGCAAGTGCAGAAGGGTTATCGAATCGAGGAATACGCCCGCGAGCCCCGCGTGGTTAATCCGATCGCGATGGACTGGGACAGCCAGGGCAGCGTTTACATTCTCGAGTCCAACGGACGCCTTAAGCGTCTGGGCTCCGAGGATACCGTCGTTGCGGACAATCTCGCGGGCGCCAGCGGCATTGCGGTGCATGACGGAAAGATCTTCGTGGCCCGCGCCCCCGAGTTCTTGATGATCGACGGGGCTAACCGGCAGACGATTGTGCGGAATTTGCCGGAACCCGGGGAGCGCGGAAACATAAATAGCTTAACATTCGGGCCGGATGGCTGGCTCTATTTTGCTCAGGGTGCACAGGACGAAGCGGAATTTTATCGGTTTGGAACGCGCGCCGGGGATCCGCAGCTCATCTCGAGCGGGGTGGCGCGCCTCCATCCCGAGACGCGGCGGATCGAAATGGTCGCCGATGGCATGGTATTCCCGCGCGGGCTGGCCTTTGATCAAGCCGGCGAGTTGTTCGCCGCCGATGCGACGCGGAACCATTTGTTCCATGTCTTTCGCGGCGTGAGTTACGACCGTCCATTGGCGCGCGATTACGTCGGCTATAAGCCGGCGCCGCTCGGGGCGATCGCGGACCACCGGTTTTTGCAAGGCGAGTTTTTTGGCATGACGTTGTATCGCGACATGGTGCTGGTCGCAAACCTGCGCGACAAATCTTTGCACGTGGAGAGGCTCGAAGCCAAGGGTTCCACTTACCGCGTCCGTTGCGGTGAGGATTTTCTGCGCCAAACCAACGACGTATTTCAACCCGTGGATTTGCGGACCGGCCCTGATGGCGCGTTGTGGGTCCTCGACCGCGCCGGCACGGACTGGCGGAACCCCTTCAGGCAGACCGGCAAAGGCAGAATCTGGCGTGTGGTGCCTTCGGAGAAATGGCAACCAGCGGCGCGGCGCACCAATGTCATCGTCTCGATATCCAATCTGGTGCAATCGGCGGGCCATTCCGACCCTGCGGTGCGCAGGCAAGCCGCCGCGTTGTGCCGCGAATTGATGTTGGGGACCGCTGCGCCGGGAATTCCCGAGCCGCATTCGGTGACAAACACGCACTTGCTGGAGGTCGTTAAAACGTTGATCGATGCGTCGGTCGTTGACGCTGATCCCGCCATGGAAGCAGTGCTCTGGAGCGCGGTCGAACCCCTGGTGGCCTGGGACGCTACGACGACGTTGCGAATGTTTGTGACACTCGAAAATCGCGATGCGGCTGCCGCGGGCACGCTTTTTCAGCAGGGGATTCGGCGGATGTTTGCGGCGCTGTATGAAGAACACGTTCCCAACATTTATCCACTATTGGTTGAGCTTGGGACGAATTCGGTGCCGCTTTGCCTTGCCGGCGTCGAGGGCGTGATCCAGGGGCAAAGGACCAGCAAGCGCTACCACCAATTCGAGAAGGCGTTTCGCAAGGTCCTTGGCGCGCTACAGGCGACGCAGCAACCCGAACTTGTGGCCGGGAGTTTGCAGGCCGGCGCGCTTTGCGGGTATGCGGACAGCCGGGGCGAGATCGTGCGGCGCATGCTTGATGCGGACCGCGACGAAACGGAACGTTTGCAAGCAGTGCAGTTTGCACAAGTGCTCCGCGATGAACCCGCGCGCGCGGCGTTGATCCAGTTGCTTGAATCGCCTGCGCGGCCGAACCTCACACTCGCGGCAGCCTATTCGCTAAAAGAGATCGGCCGACCCGGCGATGTGGATATAGTTCTGCGCGCCGCGACGAATCAACCGCCGGATATTCGCATCGCGCTCGGG
>DATENK010000514.1:0-12409 GCA_035275085.1 Verrucomicrobiia bacterium
CGGCTATCAGGGGTGGGTCTCCGTGGAAGTCTTTAATTTCGACGAAGGCCCCGAAGCGATCGCCACCCGCAGCCTGGACTACCTCCGGAAGACATTTGGGGCAGCGTGGCGCGATTAGTGCCCAGGAAGTCTTAATGCTTACTAAAGCGGCCTGTAATCAGATTTGCCCCTCAGGCATGTAGGACAATTGCTTACATTTCTGCGGCGGGGGGGATGACATTGCTATCAGTAAGCAACGGATAGGCGGCTTTTCGGGATCTTTGTAAGCTGGAGGCGCAACATGAAACCCCAGGCATGCAGCAAAGTGTTTGTTGCCGATGACTCGCCGATTGTGCGAGAGCGCCTGATTTCCATGCTTACCGAGCTGCCCAACGTCGAAATCGTCGGCGAAACCGGCGGCGCGGTCGAAGCCATCGACTCCATTCGCAGACTAAAACCGACCGCCGTGGTGCTGGACATTTCCATGCCCGGAGGCGGGGGGATGTCCGTGCTCGAAACCATCAAAAAGGAAGACCAGGCGCCAATGGTCATCATGCTCACGAACTTTTCCAACGAGCCTTATCGCCGCCGGTGCCTGCAGCTTGGCGCCGATTATTTCTTCGACAAATCCAGCGAGTTCGAGAAAGTCATTCAGGTGCTGCGGAAGGCCCGACGCGCGCGGTCTGTGCGGCACTAAATTTACAAACTCAAGACCCACCTGGGCGTCTCAATGGGAAAAGTTGATCTGGTGCGATTTGATTCCGCCGAAGCATTGGCCCAAGGCGTTGCGGGAGAGTGGCTCCAGCTGGCGGCGCTTTCCCGTGCGCAACCGCAATATTATGCCGCTTTCTCCGGCGGGCGCATAGCCGAAGGTCTTTTTGTTGCCATCACCTCCAAGGTACGACAATGCAACGGCACATTAGCCGGCGTACGTTTCTTCTGGGCGGACGAACGGTGTGTGCCCCCAGACGATCCTGAGAGTAATTATCAGCTGATGCGCACGCACCTATTGGAGCCTCTCCAAATCCCTGACGCACAAGTGCACCGCATCAAGGGCGAACTCGGGCCGACGGCGGCAGCACGCGAGGCGTCCAAAGAATTCGCCGACACCGTGCCCCGTGTGCTCGATTTTGTTTTTTTGGGCATGGGCGAAGACGGTCACATCGCATCGATTTTTCCCGGCGACCGGTTGCAAGAGTCATCGGCCGAGAATTATTGTCCGGTCTTCAACGCGCCGAAGCTGCCACGGGAGCGGGTCACGCTCGCGATGCACGCGATCATCGCGGCCGCCAATGTGTGGGTGCTGGTCACAGGCAGCGGGAAACAGGAGGCCCTGGGGAAATCCTTGAAGGGCTCTGAAACCCCCCTCGGGCACCTGCTGCAAGCACGCCCTTTCACCAGGATTTTTACCAATATTACGCCCAAATAGGTCTGCATCAACGACTTACAGCGGCCGCCAAATTTGAACAATGGCCCCCTCCGTGCTATCTAATGTAAGTAGATATGGAGTTTCGCTGCTCGTTTAGGGTTGGCAGAAAGGTCTTGCTTGTAGTGAGGTTCGGGCAGCGAAGAAAGTTGGCCTCACTACCCTTCTGAGCGCCGTGGTGACGGCGTAAATGACCTTATCACCGAAGGCCAGAGCCACGCGGCTCTGGCCTTTTGTTTCTCAATTATAACGTCGATGGCCGCGCAATAAGCCGTGACAAATATTGCAGCTCCACGTCGTCCGGCTTTGCCTTCAGCGCGTCCTCCAACAAGGCCTTTGCCTGGATATTATCGCCCTTGTTTAAGGACGCCTTGATTACCTGCGCAGGTTCGTTGGTACGCACGTTGGCGGCCAGATTAGCGGGCCGGAAAATGTTCGGCGTCTCCGCAATCGTGTAAGCGGAGTTGTTTGTCGCCAGCCGGTTGCGCACATAATACATGAGGTCGTCATTTACGCTGCCGTCTCGACGGAAGATCGACCGCAAGTCAGCGTCCGATAGCGACGGGAACAAATTGCGTTTCCAGGCCGGCGCTTGATACTGCTGCCAGGTTCGCTCATCGAATCTCCCGAGCAAGTGCGAGCGCGTCCCCAGGAAAAACGCTTTCGGCGCGTGATATTCCAGCAGCGGCATCCAGTCCTGCTGGATCGCGCCTTCTCCGGGAATGGCAAACGATGTGCCTTGCGATGCGAGTTGCCGCGCGAACAGCGCCAGCGGCGAGTTTATGCCCACGCGCTGCAAATCACGGAACGGTTCATCCCGCAGGATCGCTTCTTTGTAGGTTTCCGGTGAGCTTTCCCACGGTTGTAATGAACCCACCATCACAATATCTGAATCATTACAGTCCCAAATTTCAAAATGTGGAAACACATCCGCGAATGTCCTCAAGACCAACGTTACGATATCATCATGAATTTCGTAAACATGAAACCATTGTGCCATGATGCCGCCCGGCTTGAGTTTGCTTGCGGCAAGTTCATAAAACTCCTTGCTGAATACGCTCCCCACTCCCACGGTCCACGGATTGGACGGCTCAGCGATGACCACATCGAATTTCTGCGGTGTCAGCTTCAGCACCGTTCGCGCGTCCTCATAAACCAGTTTCAACTTAGGATTGTGCAGCACGTCTCGGTTCCACGGCTTAAAAAACTCCGCCGCCCGCAACACAGGTTTGCAATTCTCGGCAAGGACGAGTTGGTCTATCGGGTGCGCCACGACCGCGCTGGCGGAAATCCCAGTGCCCATCCCAAGGAGAAACACGTCTTTGCTCTGCGGCCGCGCAAACATCGGGATGTGCGCCACCAGCAGTTGCGGGCACAGATCCCCGTAGGATGAAGCGTCCGGTTTGCCGTTGATGCGCAACGCAAGATTCGTTAGACCCGGCAGCGTCCGGCGTTCGACAGAAACCGTCGCGTCCGGAGCGTCTTCGTAAAAAAGAATGTCGATCGCTTTCTTGCGCCCGGCCATGAAATCTTTGTCGAACTCGCGTTCCCGCGAACGAAACACGCCGGAACTGATGGTGTGTTTCCAGCCTTCACCTCCGAACAGCAACACGGCTACAAGTCCAGCCGTCACCGCCCCGGGGCAGACCAGCGCAAATTTCGGAAACCGCCGCCACACCAATACTCCCCCCATCACGCAAAGCCCAAGCGCCAGAATCACAAATGCGTTTCGCAGCCCGGCCTGGGGCATCACCAAAAAACCGGTGAGCAAAACACCAAACACCGCTCCAAGCGTGTTCGAGGTCAGCAATCGCCCGACCTGAACGCCCAAAGCGCCGCTGTCTTGCGCGATTACCCGCATCATCAGCGGTAGCACAGAGCCGATGAGCGCCGCCGGAACCCCCAGCACCAGCATCGCTAGAAACGCCGAGAGCCATTGATTGTAGATGTAACCGGTGGACGTCCGCGCAATTCCCGTGCGTGCCATTCGATAGAACTCCACCCAGCCCTCAATGTTGAACACCAGCACACCTACCCACGCCGATGCTGCGAGCAGCACAATAACTAAAAGTTTTTCGCTTCGTCCCGGCTGGAGGTTCGCCGCCGCGATCACGGCGCTGCCCAGTCCAATTCCGAGAATGAAAGCCATCAATACGATCGCAAACGCCTGCACCGACGAACCGAAGATCAACGCGAGCGACCGCGACGCGAGCACTTCCAGCCCCATCGACACGCCGCCCGTGATCGCCACCACGAGGCTCGCCCATTTTAAAGCTTTGCTCGGCATCGCCGATTTCGGAGCAGGCGCGAGCGGGGCTGCTTGTGCAACGAAGTGTTCGTAAAGTGTTTGATGCCGCCCCAGGATGAATGCCGTTCCGCCGATCAGGACGTTCAGAAGCGCCGTCATTTGTAAGCCCGCAACTAGTCCCCATGTTTGGATCAAATAAAACCCCGCGGCACACGATCCCGCAACGGCGCCCAGGCTATTCACGCCGTAAAAAAGCGCCGAACCGCGCCCGGCTTCGTTGAAATTATTTTGCAACCACGCTGCTAATAACGGCAACGTGCCGCCCATCAGAATCGTCGGCCCCAGCAACAGCGCAATGCTCAAGACCGTCTTGACGCAAAGGAGCAGAAGCGGTTTTTCCAGCATTCCAGTCCCGAGTGCCACGAATGCGTGGTCTGCCAGCGAATAAATATTCGGGAACGTGAACGCATACAGGCCAATCACGAACTCCAGAATCCCGTATACGCGAACCGGTGTGCGATACCCGTCCGCTTTCCGCCCGAAAATATGATTCCCCAGCGCCAGCCCGCCCATGAAGACCGCCAGCACCACCGTCTGCGCCTGCACCGTGCTACCGAGCATTTGCGCGAGGTACTTGGACCAGATCACCTCGTAAACCAGCGCCGTCGCCCCGGAACCAAAGAAAAGCAACAGAAACACCCATCCATTAGCTCGAATCAAAGCTTTAGCCATAGTTTGCCGGGCGTTGCCCAGCACATTAAATGCCGAAAGAGCACTTGACGGGGGACGTTTAACGGATAAGGTCGCTAGGCTTTTTAAGGAAACTAATGAAAAACCTGCTTATTGCATTGATGGTGGGCGGCTCTGTCGCTGCTCTGGTCGCGGCCGATGATTCAGCGTTGAAAGACGAAAAAGACAAGATCAGCTACGGCTACGGCATGGAAATCGGCAAAAACCTGAAGCGCCAAGGCATCGAGATCAATGCCGACCTCCTCGCCCAGGGCCTGAAGGCCACCCTGAATGGCGATAAGACGCTTCTGACCGATGATGAGGTTCGCCAAACCATGATGGCTTTTCAACAGAAAATGCAGGCTGCCCGCGCCGAGAAGAGCAAAAAAGAAGGCGAAGAGAACAAAACCAAGGGCGAAGCGTTTCTCGCGGAAAACAAAAAGAAAGAAGGCGTGCAAACCACCGCCAGCGGCTTGCAGTACAAAGTCATTACCAAAGGCACCGGTCCCATGCCAAAGGCTGACGACACCGTCAAAACCCATTATCGCGGCACCCTCATCGACGGCACCGAATTCGATAGCTCCTACAAGCGCGGTGAACCTGCCACCTTCGGCGTAACGCAAGTCATCAAAGGTTGGACCGAGGCATTGCTCATGATGCCCGTAGGCTCCAAGTGGCAACTCTTTATCCCCGGCGATCTCGCTTACGGCCCCGGCGGCCGTCCCGGCATCCCGCCCAACGCCACGCTGCTGTTCGACATCGAACTGCTCGCCATCGAACCCAAAGCCGCTGCCGCGAAGTAAACTTCACCGACCGTAGCGCCGGTCTCCAGACCGGCAAGTTCGAAGGCAGAATGTGAATAGCCCGGGTGCAAACCCCAGGGTTTTGCTTCTCCGCCTTGCCCAGTGTTGGCTTTTGGGCTTGGAGCGTCCGGAATTTCGGGTTAACTCCGTTTCGCGCATGGACTCTCAGGAAAGCGGCTTATCGGGCCCTCCCGAACTCGTCCGGATTCATGCAGGCATTCCACCTGTTAAATTGTCGTTTGGTTATCGCTTGGGCTTGTTGGTGGCTGGAGCTACCATGTTGGTCCTGCCGCTGATCTACGTCGGACTGATCGCGCTCTTAGGATATATAATTTATTACCATGCCGTGAATCATATGGGAATGATGTCGTTGTCCGGCCGAGGCCGCCTGATGGTCATGATGACGGCCCTTTACCTTACTCCAATTGTAGCCGGCCTAATCTTGCTGATCTTTCTCATCAAGCCGCTCTTCGCCCGCCGACCAGACGAGCGCCGTGTCCGACTCTTGGGCCATGAGGAAGCCCCCTTACTCTTCGCTCTTATCGGGGAATTGTGCCGCGCCATGAACGCACCGATCCCCAGCCGGGTAGATATCGATTGTGACATAAACGCATCCGCCAGCTTCCGCAGCGGGCTGGGCAGTCTCTTCGGCCGCGACGTGAAACTTACCATCGGTCTTCCGCTAGTCGCGGGCTTGACTTTGCAACAGTTCGTCGGCGTGCTCGCTCACGAATTCGGCCACTTCACTCAAGGCGCGGCCATGCGTCTCACCTATCTGGTGCGCTCCATCAATTTCTGGTTCGCTCGTGTCGTTTTCGAACGCGATGAATGGGACTGGTGGCTGATTCAGCAATCAGAGGAAGCTCACTCGTACGCGATGTTGTTCTTCTACACCGCGCGTTTTGGCGTTTGGTGCAGTCGCCGTGTGCTGTGGATTTTGATGACCGTGGGTCAAGCGATCAGCTCCTTTATGTTGCGCCAGATGGAACACGATGCTGACGCTTATGAACGCCGCGTCGCTGGCAGCGAATCGTTCATCGCCACCGTTCATGCACTGCAACGCCTTAATCTGGCTGCTTACGGCTCGTTTCCTCAGCTAAAGAAAATGTGGCAACGGGATCACCGCCTCTACGATAGCCTTCCCGAGTTCATTAATGCGCAGGCACGAGAAATTCCAGCCGACACGCAGGGCCGGCTATATGAGAAGTACCTTGCCCGTAAAACAGGCTTGTTTGATACGCATCCCTCCGAACACGAGCGCATTCGGCGGGCGGAGGCCGCGAACGATCCCGGGATATATCACGAAACCGCCCCAGCCACCTGCCTCTTCAAAGACTTCGGCCAAGTGTCGCGTAACCTCACGCTGGAGATCTACGAAGATCTGGTCGGAGACCAGCTTCGCGATGAGTTCCTGATTCCGATCGCGCGTATATCAACCGATCTGGCTTACGACATCTCCGCTGACCGCACGGCCGTAAACGAATTCTTCATGGGCGTGGCCAGCAGCTTACGACCCATTACATTGACCAAATCCAGCGCCTTTCGCGATTTCGCTACCCTCGAACGCGATCTTCATTCAGCAAGAAACCAAATGTGCGCCCTTCAGCCTCACGCTATGGAAGCAATCATCGCTTTCAAGGACGCCGAAGCGTCTTTCCTGCTCGCCAGGCAAGCGATGGCGTTGACCGACGCTGGCATCCCATTCAATTTCAGTGACTTTGGTCTGACCAACGCGACGCCTGAAAGCTTGACCCAAGCCTTGAAGGTTGCCCAATCGCGAATGGACGAAGCCGGAGCTGGCCTAAAGCTCTTCGAGGACGCCTCACTCTCGCGCGTTACGTGCGGTTTGCAACTAATTCGTTCAATTCAAACGGCTGGCCGATTAGAAGATGCCGATGCTTTGTTCGATGAAGCCAAAGAGCTGCGCTGGATTTTGAAGCATCTTGTATCGGCATTCGGCTCTGTACTTCAGTTGCGCGCAGATGCGTCCTTGGTAGAAACATTGCGTACATGGAGCGCTAATTCGGCATCGTTGCAAACAGCCAGCCATATTTCTGAGATCAGCCAACGCATACGACACCATCTGCAACTCCTGCAGGACAAGACGTCGAATGTCGTCTTTCCCTTTCCACATCCCGCGGGGCGCATCTCGCTGAGCGAGTTCGCTAAGTGCCGCGATTTTCATCCCGATCCGGCTGAGATGCTGGTCCGCGAAGCGAATGCCCACGTACAAAACCTTATCGGTCTCTATTACCGCATTCTGGCGCGACTGATCACTATCGTCCAAAAAGTAGAAACCGTCGTTTCTGGGAAAGGCGACTGAGTCCTAAAATTGTTCGAACCTCGGAGGCGTTCTGATATAACCCTTCCATGAACACGCCGGCCGAATCGGTCACCGCGCCTGCTCCCAAGCCCCTCGCGGCCATCGAGCAGAAACCATGGCTGGTGCTATTCGCCGCATTTCTAGGTTGGATGTTCGATGGCCTGGAGATGGGCGTGTTTCCCTTGGTGGCGCGGCCTGCGCTTCAAGAGTTGCTGAAAGTTTCCAATGACGCCGGCGTGGGTCAATGGATGGGGTACATCACCGCATCGTTTCTGATTGGTGCCGCCGCGGGCGGATTGGTGTTTGGCTGGCTTGGAGATCGCATCGGCCGCGTGCGCGCGATGGCCTTGAGCATTCTCACTTACTCCCTATTCACCGGTGCCTGCTATTTTGCCACGCAACCTGCGCATCTCGCTGGATTGCGCTTCATCGCCGCACTCGGCATGGGCGGTGAATGGTCGCTCGGTGTAGCGCTCGTCATGGAATGCTGGCCCGAAAAGCATCGCCCATGGCTCGCCGCGGCCATCGGGGCAGCGGCAAATCTCGGCTACGCCATCATCGCCCTCGTTGGCCGTTACATCCCGCGCGAGCAATGGCGCTGGGTGATGCTCGCGGGCGCAGTTCCCGCGCTGCTGACCTTCTTCATTCAACTCTTCGTGCCCGAATCGGAGCGTTGGAAACACGCCGTCAAAGAACGCGTCGCACGCCCGTTGCAGGAAATTTTTGCGGCCGGTCTGGCACGCAGGACGTTGCTCGCGATTTGCTTTTCATCCATCGCCCTCATTGTTACCTGGGGCGCAGTCCAATGGCTCCCTTTATGGGCGGACCAAATGGCTGGCTCGCGCATTCCGCAAGCCAAAGCCGATACGCAAATGGCCAGCGCCTTTGGCGCCGTTATTGGCTGCATCATCGCCCCGCTCGTCGGTGGTCGCATCGGTCGTCGCCCCACCTATTTTCTGTTGTGCACCCTTTCACTCGTCTTCTGCGGGTGGCTCTTCCGCGGCGTGCATGAGTTCGGTGCGATGTTTCTCACGCTCACCGCTCTTGTTGGCGCGAGCACAGCCGCCTTTTACGGTTGGCTGCCGTTGTATCTGCCCGAACTGTTTCCCACACGCGTACGCGCCACCGGCCAGGGACTCAGTTACAACTTCGGGCGCATCCTGGCCGCAGTGGGCGCATTGAGCATGGCCGAACTCATGGCGCACTTCGATAACAGCTACGCCAAGGCAGGCGCCGTCATCTCATTGACGTATGTGTTGGGCCTGGTGCTGATCTGGTTCGCGCCGGAGACCAAAGGCAAGCCGCTGCCGAATTGACAACGGACAGCAGACCACCGACAACTGAGCGGAGCGAATGAGATCAAGAGCGTATGCCCAGGCCGGCGTCGATATCGAACTCGGCAATAAAGTCAAAGCCTCACTCCCACAGATGCTGGCTTCGACGCATCGCCCCGAAGTCCTCGGCAAAGTCGGCGGCTTTGGCGGCCTATTCGCGCTCAACACACGCCGCTTCAAGCAACCCGTCCTCGTCTCCAGCGTCGATGGCGTGGGCACCAAACTGAAAATCGCATTTGCCCTCGATCGCCACGACACCATCGGCCAGGACCTCGTCAATCACTGTGTGAACGATATCGCCGTCCTCGGCGCCGAACCGCTCTTCTTCCTCGATTACATTGGCACCGGCAAACTCGAGCCGCATGTCTTCCGCGAAATCATCGCCGGTTTTGTCCGCGGTTGCATGGAGAATCAATGCGCCTTGATCGGCGGCGAGACCGCGCAAATGCCGGGCTTCTATCGCAATGGCGAATACGACGTTAGTGGCACCATTGTCGGCGTTGTCGAAAAGGGGCGCATGCTGGATGGTCGTGCGATCCGCGCGGGCGACGCGGTAATCGGAATTGCTTCCAGTGGTCTGCACACCAACGGCTACAGCCTCGCCCGCCGCATTTTCTTCGAACAAATGGGCCTCAAGCCGACCAGCCGCTTGCCCGAGTTGGCGAACACCATCGGCGAAGAACTCCTCAAGGTGCACGTCAGTTACGGCCCCATCATTCAAAAACTGCTGAAAAAGTTTAATCGCGACGACAAACCGCGCATCGTCAAAGCCCTCGCGCATATCACGGGCGGCGGCTTCGTGGACAACATTCCGCGCGTGTTGCCAAGCCACTGCGACGCGCGCATCCACAAACATTCATGGGAAATGCCGCCCATCTTCCAGATCATTCAGGCCAAGGGCAACGTCGCCGAAGAAGAATTGTATCAGGTATTTAACATGGGCATCGGTATGACCGTCGTTGTCGAGCCCGACAAAGCCGACCCCGTCCTCAAATTCATCCGCTCGCACCAACATCGCGCCTGGTTGATCGGCGAAGTCATCCGCGGCCGCGGCGCCGCTCGTGTCGTATAGACGCGGTGGACACGGTCTGCTCACTCTTGACACCGTTAGGATTTCCGCTATCCTGCTGCTGATGACCGGCTTCATCCAGCCAGACGCGCGGAAGCTTTCAAGTGAAGCCGGACACCTTCGATGTGCCCTCACGGTGAACCGGCCTCAATCGGCATCCATCGGTTCATCCGTTGATCTCTCATCCGCATTTCCGCACGAAATCGGGGTGGGGCGCAAAAATGAGCCGTTGACGATCAACCACTTACGCTCGGTTTCCGGACGACGTCGTCCGGTTTTCTTCCCTCGGCGGACGTCGGACTGTCGGAATACGGCCTTATGCAGCAGTTGCACCAACTTGCGCCCATTTGCATCAAGTTGCGTCAAATTTCACAAAGAAAATGCCACGGAAAAGCGCCTCTCATGTTTGGGCAGTTCGCATCTCGATACTTCCGCCGTAGCGCAGACTGGTAGTCTGCCGTATCACAGGTTGTTAACCTGCTTCGCGCCGTGGTCGACGGCGCCTTTTGGCGTCGTTTGGCGTCATTTGGTCCGAATATTTTTGAATGAGTACACCTAAGCATTTCATCATCGCCACCGCGGGGCACGTGGACCATGGCAAGAGCGCACTGGTAAAGGCCCTGACCGGCACGGACCCGGACCGCCTGCCGGAGGAGAAAGCGCGCGGCATCACCATCGATCTCGGGTTCGCGCATCTCGAGTTGCCAGAAGCCCAGATCAGCGCTGGCATCGTGGACGTACCCGGCCACGAAGATTTCGTGAAGAACATGGTCGCGGGTGTCGGCTCAATTGATCTCGCTCTCTTTGTTGTCGCCGCTGATGACGGCTGGATGCCCCAAACCGAAGAACACCTGCAAATTCTGGACTATTTGGGAGTCACCCATGCTGTTGTCGCCCTGACCAAGATCGATCTCGCAACTGACGAAGCAGCCGCTGAACGCGCGATCCGCGAAAAGTTGGCTGATACCCGATTTGCCAACGCGCCAATTGTTCCTACATCGACGGTTACTCAGCGCGGCATTAACGAGCTGAAGAACGCTCTTTCGTCCGCACTTGGGCAACTGCCTCTGCCACGGGACTACGGTAAGCCACGGCTGGCGATTGATCGCGTGTTCACCCTCCACGGCATCGGCACAGTCGTGACCGGTACACTGAGCGGCGGCGCTTTGCAGGTCGGACAGTCCGTCGTCATCCAACCTTCGAAAAAGTCGACGCGGGTTCGGAACCTCCAATCTCACAATCATAATGTCGCCCTTGCGCAACCGGGCACGCGCACAGCGATAAACTTGCCGGACGTGCTCGTCGCCGGAAAAGGGCAGGGCTACGCCGATTCAGGAGCCAGCCGAGGCGAAGTCGTCACCCTGCCCGAACTCGGCGAACCGTCCCGCACCGTGGATGTCTTGCTCGAACGTTCAATTCGCACCGTGCACATCGGTCTCACAGAATCACGACCATTGAAGGGCGAGGCCTTTGTTCGTGTGCATCATGGGAGCGCCAGTCATCCCGCGCGCGTTTTGTTGCTGGATCGCTCCGAACTTCAACCGGGCGAGAAGGCACTGGCACAGTTGCGATTCGATGCGCCGGTCTACGTATTTGCCGGCGATAGCTTTGTGGTTCGCGATGCATCCGAGCAAACCACGCTGGCGGGCGGTGTCGTCCTGGACCCCGATGCGTCCCGCCGCAATGTCCGCACACCAGCGCATCTGACTTTTCTCCGGACGCGCGCAGATGCGCCCAATAATCTGGAAGCATTCATTACTTCCGCACTGGCGTACAAACGCGCAGTTCCTGCCACCCAATTGTTGCTAAAGTCGCATTGGAGCGCGACCGAGATCGCTGCGGCTATGCGCAGCCGCCTTGTCGGTGCGTGGGCCGTGGACCCTGCGTGGTGGTTATCGTTGTGTGAGAAAGGAGCTCAAAAAATCAAACAGGAACACAACGCGCATCCCGAACGACCGGGTCTGGCCTTGAACGATCTCCGCGCCAGCGTACAAGGTGAGTTGCCTGATCCGCAATTTTTCGACCTCCTCGTTACCGACCTTTGCCGTCAAGGGCACGTTCAGGTCGCGACTGCTATCCGGCACAGAGACCATCGCCCTGCCTTACCTGCAGCCTTGCAAGCCGCCGGTTCTCGCATTCGCAGCGCTCTGAATGCGAAACCTTTTGAGCCTCCTGCCCGAAAAGAACTCGCACCCGATGCCGCATCTCAAAACGTGCTGCGATTTCTGATCCAGACCGGCGAAGCGATCGAATTGGCGGAGGATACCGTGATGCTCGCCGAAAATTTTGCGCGTGCAACGGAGCAGATTAAAAACTTTTTGCGCCAGCGCGGCAAAGCAACGGCGAGTGAACTGCGTCAGCATTTGAACACCAATCGCCGCGTCATCATTCCGCTTTTGGAAAAACTCGACAAAGAAGGCGTCACCTTGCGGCAAGGTGATGCCCGCGTGCTCAAAAGCTAATATGGACTGCGGTGGCAGAGCGAAGCGGCGACACCG
>DATENK010000515.1:0-4950 GCA_035275085.1 Verrucomicrobiia bacterium
GAGCACACCGCTGGCGCCTGTAACCGCGATCAAGATTCGCATGCCGCCTCCAACCTACTGCACCGCGTTCTAAAGAATCAACCTCGGCGCCATTAATCCGACACCAGCGTGCCGACCTTGTCGCCCATGACCACCCGCTTTAGATTATGTTGCCGGAAGATGTCGAACACGATGATCGGCATATGATTGTCCATGCACAGGGAAAAAGCCGTGGCGTCCATGACTTTGAGCTGCTTCTGCAACGCTTCCAGGTATTTCAGCCGCGTGTAGCGCTTCGCTTTGGCATTTTTTAGCGGGTCGGAATCGTAGATTCCGTCCACCTTGGTCGCTTTCAGAATTACGTCCGCGCCGATCTCGTTCGCGCGCAATGCCGCCGCTGTGTCGGTCGAGAAGTACGGATTGCCTGTTCCCCCGCCGAAAATCACCACGCGTGCTTTTTCGAGATGTCGGACAGCACGCCGCCGAATAAACGGTTCAGCGACCTGATGCATGGTGATCGCCGTTTGCACGCGCGTTTCCACGCCGGACTTTTCGAGCGCATCCTGCAAGGCGAGCGCGTTGATAATCGTCGCCAGCATCCCCATGTAATCGCCGGTCGCGCGCTCAACCCCGGCCTTGCTGCCCGCGATTCCGCGAAAAATGTTGCCCCCACCAATCACCACGACCACTTCGACGCCAAGGTTGCGCACTTCCTTGATTTGCTCGGACATGCCGCGCAAGGCCCCGGTATCGATGCCGATGCCGGTTTCGCTCGCGAGGGCTTCGCCGCTGAGCTTGAGAAGGATTCGCTTATACTTTGCTTTCAGCGCCGGTGTGGTTTTCATTAACGCCGGGCAGTTCTAGCCGCCGAACGCAGATGGGTCAATGAGATTAGGATTAAGATTAGCAATGGGGTTCGGATGCCTTTGGCTGCTGGCATTGGCTGCAACCGCGCAGCTTGTGCCAATCCCCGAATTCGGCGTACGCCTGGCGCCCGGCTTTCGGATTTCGCTCTTCTCAGGGCCGGATCTGGCCAATGACATCTACGCGATGACTCTCGATGCGCGCGGTAATGTCGTCGTGACGAGCCAGGGCTACATTCGCACCCTGTTGGACACCGACCGCGATGGGCGCGCGGATTCCAGCACATTGTTCGCCGCCACGCGTACCGGAGGCATGGGTATGTGCTTTGATGGGCCAAGCCTCTACTTCGTCGGCGATGGCGCGTTGTTCCGCTTCGACGATACTAATGGCGACGGCGTCGCGGATGGACCGCCGCAACGGTTGCTATCCATGGAATTCCTTGAGCACGGCGGGCACGCCGTCCGCAAAGGGCCTGATGGCTGGATTTATGTCATCGTTGGCAACGAGACCACCATCACCAACGAGCATGCGAAACTTCCCGGCTCGCCCATCATCCGCGCGGAAGCCGGCGCGCTGCTCCGCCTCACGCCCGATGGCAGCGCGTGCGAAATCATCTCTCACGGCTTCCGCAATCCCTACGATTTCGACTTCAACTCCTGGGGCGACCTGTTCACCTACGATAGCGACGTGGAGGCGGATTATTTCCTGCCGTGGTACACACCCACACGCATTTATCATATCGCATTTGGCGGACATCACTCGTGGCGTCTGCCCGGCTGGCGCAGAGGATGGAACTTGCCCGATTACTATCCGGACGTCGTAGACATCATGGCGCGCATCGGCCGCGGCTCGCCGACCGGGGTCGTCTGCTACCGGCACATCCAATTTCCGGAACGTTACCGTGACGGCGTGTTCGCCTGCGATTGGACTTTCGGCCGCATCTATTTCCTGCCACTTACTGGCAATGGCTCCAGCTATCAAACCACTCCTGAAGTTTTTCTTGAGCCCATCGGGGCGCAAGGCTTCGCCCCTTCGGACATCGCAGTGTCCGTGGACGGTGCGCTGTTGGTCTCGATCGGCGGCCGCAAAACCCGCGGCGCCGTTTATCGGATTGAATACGCGCAGCGCGATGCGTTGCTCAGGGGGCAATATTGGACCAATCAATTTGCCACATTGCCGCTGGCCGCAGTGGGTGCGCCGCAACCGCTCGATGCGTGGTCACGCGCGTTTTGGGAACCGCTCGCCAATCAATATGGCTCCAATATCCTTGTCGCCACGGCGGTGAGTGGAGGGCTGCTGGCCGGCACACGGGTTCGTGCGATCGAAATGCTCACTCAACTTTACGGCGGATTGCCTCCCGGCACCGCATTCGATCTGGCGCGCGCCAACTCGCCCGAAGTGCGTGCCCGCACCGCATGGTCGCTCGGGCGAGTTCCTACGGAAAATTATGAGCAAATCCTCACCGGCCTCAGCCGTGACAATGATCCCTTCGTTCGCCGCGTGGCGCTCGAAGCCATTCTGGACCGCCTTGAAACCATCAGCGCAAATACTCTCCAGCAGGCGGCGAATGCAAACATTGCGCACCCGGACAAACGCGTGCGACAGGCCGCGGCGCACCTCGCAACGTACCTGTCGCCCCAGGCGATCATCGCCACAGATACCCAGGCGCGGCTCACCGCCATCCAGGCGATGCTGGGCCGCGAACGGCTCGATACAATCAATACGAATGTCATCGTCCAGACGCTCGCAGCATTGGAATTTGCCCGGGGCCCGAACCAGCAACTCGAAGCGATCCGACTGATCATCGCGGGTCTTGGCGATTGGAACCTCCATCATCCGTCAGTCGAAGTCTATACCGCTTACGAACCGGCCTTCTCCTTGGAAGGACACAACGACCTTGTCGCTCGCATTCGTCGCGCCGCGCGTGCGCTCACTTCCGCCGGCAGCCCGAATGTCGAATTTGAAGCCGCGCGTCTGCTCGCGATGGTCCGGGACAATGATCCAGTCACGCCGCCCAAGCTCGTTTTGAAATTCAACGAACGCACCACACCCGGGTCTGACGTGCATTATCTGACGGTTCTGTCTCGCCTCACCGCGCCGCTTGCCACCAACCATCAAGTCACGATCGTCAATACCCTGCTGTCGCTCGATCGCAAGCTCGAAGGCCAGCAAATGCGCAGTAAACAATACTGGGGCAGCCGGTTGGCGGAGCTTGTCGGGCAATTCGTTGCCCGTCACCCGACCATGGCCGACCTGATGCTGAGGCACCCGAACTTCGTTTCACCCGGTCACGTCGCGATTGTTCCGAGCCTTGGCCCCGCCAAGCGGCTACCCGCCGCTCGACTCTTTGCAGCGCAATTGCGAAAGCGGCCGACGTTCATTTGGACGCCCCAGTTCATCGATTTGCTTTCGGCACTTCCGCCAGAAGAAGCGTATCCCCTCTTCCGCCCGCAATGGAACAATCCCGCTCTGCGCGAAGACATTACCATTCGCCTTTCTGCCCGGCCCGAAGTTGTCGATGCCGATAAATTCATGACCGGCCTTGCGTCCCCGCGAGCGGACGTGGTGGTCGCTTCGGCCTCCGCGCTGCTGCAACTGCCACCTAACGCTAAATCCATTTTACCGGTCGTGAAGACCATTCAGCGCCACCTAACCGATCCCAAAGACCAGGCGCTCCGCAGTATGCTGGTCACACTCATCAATCATGAAGCCGGGACATCCTTCTCTTCCCAGGAACCAGGCACTCAAAGCATCGATATTAAAAAGGCTTTTCAGCCGATCTTCGACTGGTTCAGAAAACAATATCCGGCTCTGACCAAACAGCTTGATGTGGATACGGAAGACACCACTAATTGGGCCGCCGTTCTCGCAGCAGTGCCGTGGGACAAAGGCGATCCGAGTCGCGGGGAAAATATTTTTGTCCAGCGCGGCTGCCAAACCTGCCACGCGAGTTCGACTCCGCTCGGCCCGGATCTGGCCGGCGCGGCGCGGCGTTTCTCGCCCTACGATCTTTTCCAGGCCATCGTTTATCCGAGCCGCGACATCGCGCCGCAATATCGCCCGGTCAACTACCAAACGCGCGGGGGCGGAACTTATCTGGGCGTTCCCGTCTTCGAGTCGCCGGATGGCGTCATCCTCCAAACTTCCTCCGGAGAAACTGTGCGCCTTGCCGAAGAAGACATCACCTCGCGCGCCCCAGCCAACGTTTCCCTCATGCCCGCGGGACTGCTGAATGGCCTTTCCCGTCTCGAACTCGCCGACCTCTACGCTTACCTCGCGCGGCTCCAACCGGCCCGGTAGAAGGGGAGAGGCGGATTGGGAAACGTCCAACATCCAACGCTGCAACGTTCAACGTCCAAGGGTCAGGGGGAGCCGCCTCCGCCCTCAGGCCTCGGCGCGGCAAGGGGACCCAGGGGGCGTCAGAGGGCGTCAGGGTGTCAGGAGGCCTATATTCATTGGCTGGAATGCATGTTCCCAGGGTGTCAGGAAGGCGTCAGGAGGGTGTCAGGAACGCGTTTTGGACGAAACGCAAAGGCGCCAAGACGCATCGGCGCAGAAAAAAAAGAAAAGAACGCGAAAGTTTCCTCCGTGACCCTCCGTGTTCGCCTCCGTGAACTCCGTGTAACTCAGAGTAGCCATTCCGGAAAAACCCGCTACAGCGGTACATTATCGTTAAAGGTTGGGAAATCGACGTTTTTAAGCGCGCTACGGAAGTGCTACACAAAGTGTAACACTTCATCTGTGACATTTCTGGAAGCGACGCGAAATCTTGATTTTTTACATGGGGTTCGCCCTGCCGGGAATACCGGGTTGAGAATGGATCGCGGCAAGGTGCTGGTCCAGACGTGACTCGCGGAACAGGTTTTGCCCGCCAGCGGTTTTCTCATCGGGCACCAGGGCACCGCTAGAATGCGTCCGCGGACTGTTTGCGGGGACGTGTTGGCGAACCGCTGCAACTCCGATTGGAAAATCAGCGGATCGTATTGCTTAACTGCACAAGTGCCGTTCATCGGCCAGACTCCAGTGTCGCTACTCACTGGCGTCAAGCCCCTTGTTACGGTCGTTGATTCGGACTGCTAGCGTCCTTGCGTTTACCCCTGTTGAAAC